>JANMVS010000209.1:0-6333 GCA_031392885.1 Verrucomicrobiota bacterium | reverse complement strand
ACACCCTCTGGGGCGGCCTGGCCGCGCTCGCCGCGGCCATGGTCGTCTGTGCGCTGCTGGGCGTCCTCATCGAGCGGCTGGCCGACCGGCCGCTGCGCGGCGCGCCGACCCTCAACGGCCTCATCACCGCCATCGGCGTCTCGCTGCTGTTGCAAAACCTCGGGCAGTTCTTCTTTGGTGCGACGCCCCGGCCGTTCCCCGAGCTGTTTCCCGCCACCACGTTTGTCCTGCGCGGCATCTATATCTCCAGTAATCAGCTCGTCGTCATCGGGGTGACACTCGTCCTGCTCTTCGCGCTCCGGTTCATCGTCCTGCGCACCAAGATCGGCACCGCCATGCGGGCCGTCTCCCAAAACCCCAAGGCCGCCTCGCTCGTCGGCATCAACAACGACGTGGTCATCTCCTTCACCTTCGCCCTCGGCTCGGCCCTCGCCGCCGCCGGCGGCATCCTCTACGCGCTGAACTATCCGTCGATCGATCCGCTCATGGGTGTATTGCCCGGGTTGAAGGCCTTCGTCGCCGCCGTGTTGGGCGGCATTGGCAACATTCCCGGCGCCGCCCTCGGGGGCCTGCTGCTCGGGGTGGTCGAGACGTTTGTCAACGGCAGCGAGTATTCGACCTACAAGGACGCCATCGCCTTCGCGCTGCTCATCCTCGTCTTGCTCTTCCGGCCCGCCGGCCTGCTCGGGCGCTTCACCAAGGAGAAGGTCTGAATGGTGCGACCACGGATTACACGGATGAATACCGATAAAACACCCAACCCCGGTCATCCTGAGCCGCGCGAAGGATCCATCAGGACCGGTGCCGGCGGTCATCATGAGGGATTCTTCACTGCGTTCAGCATGACAAGTCACAAGGCTTGGTTTTCTGTCACTGGTCCTCTGCCCCCTGATTTCTGACCTGCCACTGTGGAATCGAAAATCGAAAATCGAAAATCCCGGCGCCCCATGTGGCGCTGGCGGCCGCGCTCGCCGCCGCCGCCGGACTTTCGGCGTTCTCCGACCATTTCGACCCCTACTACCTCGACGTGGCGATCGGCATCGGCATCAACCTCATTCTCGCCGTCAGCCTGAATCTGGTGAACGGCTACACCGGCCAGTTTTCCCTCGGCCACGCGGGCTTCATGTCAGTCGGGGCTTACCTCTCCGCCGCGGTGACCATGCTGCTCGGCCCAAAACTGCTCGGGCCGGACGGCGGCGCGTTGTGGCAGCAAAACTCGCTTTTCTTCGTGGCGCTGGTCACGGGCGGATTGAGTGCGGCCTTCGCCGGATTGCTCGTCGGTTTGCCCTCCCTCCGGCTCAAGGGCGACTACCTCGCCATCGTAACCCTCGGCTTCGGTGAAATCATCCGCGTGATTTTCCAAAACTTTGAGCCCCTCGGCGGCGCGCTGGGCCTGAACGGCATCCCGGCCTACACGACCGCTTTCTGGGTGCTGGCCGGCGGCGCGCTGACGATCTTCACCGTCCACTGCCTCGTGCATTCGACCTACGGCCGGGGCTTTCTCGCCACCAAGGACGATGAGATCGCCGCCGAGGCCATCGGGCTCAACACCACCCGCTACAAGATCGTGGCGTTTGTCATCGGCGCTTTTTTCGCCGGCGTCGCCGGGGGACTATACGGCCACTTCAAGCAGACCATCTCCCCCGGCGGGTTCGATTTCAACCGGTCGATCGAAATCGTCGTGATGGTCATCCTCGGCGGCATGGGCAACACCGTCGGGGTCATCCTCGCCGCCATCTTGCTCACCCTCCTGCCCGAGGTGCTGCGACCGGTGGCGGAATACCGGATGATCCTCTACTCGTTTTTGCTGATCGTGCTGATGCTCGCCCGACCGCAGGGCCTGTTTAATTTCAAGCTCGGTCGCACTAAAATCTGATGCCTGAACTGCTCAAACTCGACCGGGTGACGCTGCGCTTCGGCGGTCTCACCGCGGTCAACGCGGTGGACTTCACCCTCCACGAGGGGGAACTGGTCGGCCTGATCGGCCCCAACGGCGCGGGCAAAACCACGATTTTTAACGTGATGACCGGCGTCTATCAACCGACCGGGGGCGGCGTCAGTTTCCAGGGCCGTCCGCTCGCGGGCCTCAAGTCCTATGAGATTGCGGGGCGCGGCATCGCCCGGACTTTCCAAAACATCCGTCTCTTCGGCAGCCTGAGCGTCTTCGACAACGTGCGCGCAGCCTGCAACCTGCACCGCGCCACTACGCCCGGCCAGGCACTCATTCGGCTCGCCGCCTTCCGGGCCGACGAAGCCGAGATCACCCAGCGGGCCGAAGCGCTGCTCGATATCTTTAATCTCCGCCGTTTCCGGGACGCACCGGCGACGAGCCTCCCGTACGGCGAACAACGCCGGTTGGAAATCGTCCGCTGTCTGGCCACGAAACCGAAACTGCTCCTGCTCGACGAACCCGCCGCCGGCATGAACCCCAACGAGAAGATCGAACTCATCCGGCTGATCCAGCAGGTCAAGCAGCAGTTCAGCCTGTCCGTCCTGCTTGTCGAACACTCGATGAAGGTCGTGATGGGCTGCTGCGAACGCATCGCCGTGCTGGATTACGGGGTGAAAATCGCCGAGGGCTCCCCCGCCGCCTTCCAGTCCGACCCCAAGGTCATCGAGGCCTACCTCGGCGAGGATCACCAGAAGTCTTTGTCCCACCACTAATGGCCACTAAGACCTCACTAATTTCAACCAACGTGATCGGATTAGGGCCCGATTAGTGTGCATTAGGGGTTAACCGCCATGCTCTCCGTCAAAGACCTCTCCGTCTCCTACGGCGCCATCAGCGCGCTCGGCGGCATTTCTTTCCAGATCGAGGCCGGCCGCATCGTCACGCTCATCGGCGCCAACGGTGCCGGCAAGACCACGACCCTGCGCACGCTCTCCGGCTTGCTGCGCGCGAAGTCCGGGAGCATTACCTTCCAGGGTGCCGACATCAAGCAGTTGCCGCCGCACCAGATTGTCGCGCGCGGGCTCTGCCACGTGCCGGAGGGCCGGATGATCTTTGCCAACCTGACCATCGACGAAAACCTCGCCATGGGCGCCTACCTGCAGACCGACCCGACCCGCATCGCGCGGAACCGCGACTATGTGTTCGGCATTTTCCCGCGGCTGAAGGAGCGGCTCACCCAGGCGGCCGGCACGCTCTCCGGCGGCGAACAGCAAATGCTCGCCATCGGCCGCGCGCTGATGAGCGACCCCAAGCTGCTCATGCTCGACGAACCGTCCCTCGGCCTCGCCCCCAAACTCATCAGCACCATTTTCGAGAAAATCGTGGAAATCAACCGCGACCACGGCACCACCATCCTGCTCGTGGAACAGAATGCGAAACTCGCCCTGGAGATCTCGCACGACGCCTACGTGCTCGAGACCGGCCACGTCGTGATGCAGGGCGCGTCGGCGGAACTGCGGGCCAACCCCGAGCTGAAGGCCGCGTACCTCGGCGGGTGAGGCATCGCACCGCCCAATCGTTCTCGTTCTCTTAATCTTTCTCATTCTCTTATTTTCCCGAAACACCCGAACGAGAGAAAGAGAAAGATTAAGAGAACGAGAAAGATTTGACCCGTCTTACTGTCCGCCGCTTCAACTGTTGCCCGCGCCGCCACTCGCGCCCAATCTGGCACACCCCATGAAAACCCCGCGCGCACTGGTTGCCGTCCTTGCCTGTGTCGCCCTGCTTGGTGTGCTGCGCCCCGCCACCGCCGCCCCGGATCCCGCCTGGCCGCAGCCCACCCGCGAAAACAAACCCTGGACCCGCTGGTGGTGGCTGGGCAGCGCCGTCGATCAACCCAATCTCACGCGCGAACTCGAGGCCATCGCCGCCGCCGGCTTCGGCGGCGTGGAGATCATGCCCATCTACGGCGCCAAAGGTTACGAGGATCGCTTCATTCCGTTTCTCTCGCCGAAATATATCGGGATGCTCGCGCATGTCGGCGCCGAGGCGAAACGCCTCGGTCTCAGCGTGGACATGGCCACCGGCACCGGCTGGCCGTTCGGGGGACCGCAAGTCGGCGCACCAGACGCCGAGTTGAAACTGGCATTCGGCCCCGACGGGAAAATCGCCCCCGTCCCGACCAAGTTCAAAGTAAAGCGTTCCGCTCCCGGCGCCGAAGGCTTCGTGCTCAATCCCTATTCCGTCGCCGCGATGACCCGCTATCTGGCGCCGTTCACCGCAGCGCTCACCACCCTGCCCGCCGGCACGATCAACAGCCAGTTTCACGACTCATTCGAATACCAAGCCAACTGGGCCAACGAGGTGCCGGAGAAATTCCGCGCACTTCATGGCTATGATCTCCGCGACCACGCCGCCGAACTCAACGGGCAGGGTGACCCGGACACCATCGCCCGCATCAAGGCCGACTACCGCACGACGCTCGGCGCGCTCCACCTCGACTACATCCGCACGTGGGTGGACTGGGCTCACACTCTCGGTCAGACCGCCCGCAACCAGGCGCACGGTTCGCCCGGCAATCTGCTCGATCTCTACGCCGCCGCCGACATCCCGGAAACGGAAATCTTCGGCTCGATTCCGTTTTCGATTCCCGGCTTTCGCCGCGATCCGGCCGAGATCGGCAATCCCGGTCACCCGCCGATCATTCACCGCTTCGCCTCGTCGGCCGCGCACGTGACGGGCAAACCGCTCGCGTCGGCGGAGACGTTCACGTGGCTGCGCGAACATTTCCACGAGTCGCCCTCCGAAATGAAACCGGAGCTCGATGCGCTGTTCCTCGCCGGCATCAACCACATCTTCTACCACGGTGACGCCTATTCGCCCGACGACGCGCCCTGGCCGGGCTGGCTGTTCTATGCCTCCACCCAGCTCAACCTGCGCAATCCCCTTTGGCGCGACCTGGGCGACGGCCTCAACGCTTATATCACCCGCGCCCAATCGTTCCTCCAGGCCGGCGCGCCGGACAACGACCTGCTCGTCTACTGGCCGGCCGACGATCTCTGGCACAACGCCGAGGGCCGGCAGATCCAGCTCAGCGTCCACGCCAGCTGGCTCGAAGCCTCACCCACGGGCAAACTCATGGAGGAACTCACCGCCAAGGGTTACAGCTACGATCTCATCTCGGACGCCCAGCTCGGCCTCACGCGCGCGGCTAATGGCGAGCTGAAAACCCCCGGTGGCACCTATCGGCTGATTTTGGTGCCGAAAACCGGACACATGGCGGTCGGGACATTGCAACGGCTGCTCACGCTTGCCAGGGAAGGCGCCACGGTGATCTTCCTCGACGACGTGCCCGCTGACGTGCCCGGCTATGGCCGGCTAGCGGAACGACGGGCCCAGCTCCAAGAGCTCACCCTATTCTATCGCGCGTCCAATCGGAGCAACCTCAGCAACACCCGGCTGGGACTCGGCCGCGTGCGGGTGATGCCGACTGCTGCTTTTCTTGTCGCCAACGCCGCCAGCCGCGAGGTCATGGCCGACGCCGGACTCCAGTTCATCCGCCGCCGGTTGGCTGATGGTTTTGTTTACTTTATCGCCAACCAGTCCGCTAAACCTTTTGCCGGTTGGGTGCCGCTCAATCGCCCGGCGCAAAGCGCGCTACAGATGAATCCGCGCCGGGGTGACGCGGGCGTGGCGGCAATTCGCCAACGCGAAGGCGTGGCGGAACTTTATCTGCAGCAGGCGCCCGGCGAATCCTTTTTCATCAGGACCCTCACGGACCGCGTCGCCACCGGGAATTTCGCGCGCACCCTGCACCCGGCCGGCGAGCCGGTCGTACTGGACGGCACGTGGTTCGTGACCGCGACCCGGGGCGGACCGGAACTGCCCCGGGCGTTCAACCAGACCGGCCTCGGCTCGTGGACGGCGCAGGGCGGCGCGTGGGAAAACTTCGGCGGGACCGCCCGCTACGAGATCGAGTTTGTACTGCCGGCCGCGGCAAAGGCCGACGATTGGCTCCTCGACCTCGGCGACGTGCGCGAGACCGCGCGCGTGTTCGTCAACGGGCAGGAGACCGACCTGATCTGGTCGCTGCCGATGCACACGAAGATCGGCGCCTTCCTCCAGCCCGGCCGGAACGTCCTCGCCCTCGAGGTCACCAACCTCGCGGCCAACCGCATCCGCGACCTCGACCGGCGCAAGGTGGAGTGGAAGAAATTCCACGAGATCAACTTCGTGAATATTTTCTACCAGCCCTTTGACGCCGCCACCTGGCCCCTGCAGCCCTCCGGCCTGCTCGGCCCGGTGCGGCTCGTGCCGTTGCGCGGCTTCAGACCTTAAGCCAAAAGCCAGGCAGTTGAACCGCAGCCGGACACGAATCCACCCAGATTATGTGTGTTTTCAAACCCGCGTTCGCGAGAAATCGCTGGAGGGACGGTCTCCGT
>JANMVS010000351.1:0-11136 GCA_031392885.1 Verrucomicrobiota bacterium | reverse complement strand
TCACGGGATCAGTCGCCCTGCCTTCGCAGTGGCTGAGCTGGCGTTCCAGGGATCGTCCCCCGGCCTTCGCCGGGGCGCTTGTCCGGGCCGTCGCCCGGCAAAGGAGACCAGCCCTCCAATCTTATAATGCCCCGGGCTTGCCCCGGGGATCTTTACGCGCCCGTTGCTTTTGGTCGGCGTTCGCTTTTGAGCGTCGCGAAAAAATGGTCGCGCTCGGGACCATGCGGCAACGGCGCACCGATTTGCTGAAGGAAGGCGCGACCGCTGACCTGATCGTGCCGTGCGCGCATCACGCCGAACGCCAACCAAGCGTTATCCCCGAGTGCGGGCAAGGCCGGAAGGCGGCGCAACGTGCGGCCAAATCGGCGAGCGGCGGAAGGAGAGTAGATTGAACGGGCAGTGAGAAAGGAGCCATAATGGGTCCCAAGAAATCCCTCCCCAGACGGGTAAGCCTTAAATCGCAGTAGGCGTGGAAACTTCTTGCACGCAGGATCTCTTGCGGATCCACCGCGTGCGACTCCAGAAAAACGAGCTTCCCCTCAGGCGTAATTCGAACCGCAACGTGGCGTGCCGCGATGTTTGGGTGATTCAATCTTGGACACCCATGTTCGGTCCGTTCCCGCCGCAACTCAGCGGCTGTGTTTTTATTGCTGCCAAGCACTGTGGGGCAATTAGGTGATCTGGCATGCTTTTCAGGACATTGGGCGACATGGCCTTGCTGGTGGAGATCGGCGACACCATCGATGAGTCCACCCACCGGCGGGTACAGACGGCGTGGCGCTCGCTCGCCGCGGCCCCTCTGCCGGGAGTAATCGAACTGGTGCCGGCTTATACGTCGGTGACCGTTTTTTATGACCCGCTCCTGGCCGTCAGAGCGGGCGCACCGCAGGACAAGATTGTGGAATGGCTGACCACGCAGTTGCACGAGCGGATTAAAAACCCGCCTAAGATGGAAAAATTCAAGGGTCGTACGGTGGAAATTCCCGTGTGTTACGACCCCGAGTTTGGTCCCGACCTCGGGTGGGTGGCGAAGCAGGCGAAGCTCACCCCGGAGGAAGTCATCAAGCGTCACGGCAAACCCGAGTATCTGGTCTATCTGGTCGGCTTTGCGCCGGGCTTTCCCTATCTGGGCGGTTTGCCCAAGGAATTGCATACACCCCGCCATGCCAAGCCCCGCATGGTCGTGCCGCCGGGCTCGGTCGGCATTGGTGGCCAGCAGACGGGCATCTATCCGCTGGCCACGCCCGGCGGCTGGAATCTGATCGGCCGCACACCGGTGCGGCTCTTCCGGCCCGAGGAAAATCCGCCGGTGCTGCTCCGCGCCGGCGATCAGGTGAAGTTCCGGGCGATCTCGCGCGAGGAATTCGCCAAGTGGGAGGCGGACAAATGAAAGCACCAGGCTCCAACATCCAAGCTCCAGAGAAATTCCGAAAAGTAAATTTGAGGGTAGATTCAGGTCTGCTTTCGGTGGTTCCGCGTGGTGGGCCCGTCTCCCGACGGGCCACGGCTGGTCGCGCCGTTGTTGGGTGCAACAAACCCGGTGTTTGT
The DNA here is from genome assembly GCA_031392885.1 of Verrucomicrobiota bacterium. Taxonomy (GTDB): domain Bacteria; phylum Verrucomicrobiota; class Verrucomicrobiia; order Opitutales; family Opitutaceae; genus Lacunisphaera. The sequence goes on along the minus strand of JANMVS010000351.1, from coordinate 9,588 downwards.
CCGGGCCGTCGCCCGGCAAAGGAGACCAGCCCTCCAATTTTAAATGCCTCGGGGCTTGCCCCGAGGATCCTTACTGGAGGTTTGAGATTGGACCTTGGAGCTTACTTGCTGGGAGGTGCGAGGTGATCGCGGTCCTCAAACCCGGCCTGCTCACGACGGTGCAGGACCTTGGCCGGCCGGGTTACCAGCAATACGGCATCGTGGTCGGCGGGGCGCTCGATGCCTTTGCCGCCCGCACCGCCAACCTGATCGTGGGCAACGACGACAACGCGGCCGTCATCGAGATGGCGCAGACGGGACCGGAGTTGCGATTCGAGCACGAGGCGCTCGTGGCGTGGTGCGGGGCGGATTTTGACGCCCGACTGGGCGGCGAGCCGCTGCCGCCGAACCGCGCGGTGCGGGTCGCGGCGGGCGAGACGATTGGTTTTGCGGTGGCGCGCAGTGGCCTGCGGGCGTGGTTCGCGATCGCCGGGGGCGTCGACGTGCCGCTGGTGATGGGCAGTCGCAGTACTTACCGCCGCGCCGGGATCGGCGGACATCAGGGGAGGCCGCTGATGGCGGCGGATACTTTGCCACTCGGTCCGCCGTCCGATTGGGCGAAACAAATTCTGGCGTCGTTGCGGGCAGGAAATATCCGGGCGACGGCGTGGACGGTCCGGCCCGACACCATGGGCCGGCCCGCCCCGGCCGGAGTCGTGCGCGTGCTGCGCGGACCGGAATGGGAGTGGTTCACGGTGGAGGCCCAGCTGGCGTTTTTCCGGACGGACTGGCGGGCGACACGCGAGGCGGACCGGATGGGCGTGCGATTGGATGGGCCGGAGCTGACGCTGGAAGCCCCGCGGGAAATGATTTCGTCCGCGGTCAATGCGGGCATCGTGCAGGTGCCACCCGCGGGGAAACCCATCGTGCTGCTGCCCAGCCGGCAATCGGTCGGAGGGTATCCGCGCCTCGCGGCCGTCGCCGCCGTGGATTTGCGGCGCATCACGCAACTGCGGCCCGGTGACACGGTGCGGTTCGATGAAATCACGTTCGCGATGGCGCATGAACTTTACCTGGCGCGGGAACGCGATCTGAATAAAGTTCGGACCGGCCTGGGCCGGCTGACCACCTGAAACACATTTCATGCGCGTGACTTTGTTCGATCGACACCCCCCGGCGCCATCGCGCCAGCCCTCCTCCTCGCTCGAGGGGACCCATTCATGGTTGACCTGTTTGGAATCCCCTCTGGGAGAGGGGTGCCCGGCAGGGCGGGGTGTATAGGTTTTTTTGCCGGCCAAGTCCCATGCCCCGCATCGACCTCAACTGCGACCTCGGCGAAGGCGCCGGCCACGACGCCGAGTTGATGCCGCTGATTACGTCCGCCAACATCGCTTGCGGCGGCCATGCGGGCGACGAGGACACCATGCGCGAGACCTGCCTGCTCGCGTGGCAGTACGGCGTGGCGATCGGCGCCCATCCGAGTTTTGAGGATCGGGAGCATTTCGGCCGCCGCGAGCAGCCGCTGACGCCGAAACAAGTGGCCGACTTGGTGTTCACCCAGACGCGCCGGCTGCAGGAGATCGCGGTCGGATGCGGTGGGCGCGTGATGCATGTGAAGGTGCACGGCGCCCTCTACAATCTGGCGGCGCGCGATCCCGCGCTGGCGCGCGCCGTGGCCGAGGGTGCGCGCGAAGCCGACCCGCGGCTCGTGCTGTTTGCGCTCGCGGGCAGTCAGCTGGTGACAGCCGGCCGGGCGGGCGGACTGACGGTGGCAAGCGAGGTTTTTGCGGACCGCACTTACCAGCCCGACGGTTCGCTGACGCCACGCACCCGGTCCAATGCCATGATCGAGGACGAAGCCCTGGCGGTCGCGCAGGTGCTGCACATCGTGCGCGACGGACGCGTGCGCGCCCTGGGCGGCGCGAGCCTGGCGCTGCATGCCGACACCGTCTGCCTGCACGGCGATGGACCGCAGCCGGTGGCCTTTGCGCAACGGCTCAATCGCGAGCTTGCCGCGGCGGGCATCGAGCTGAAATCTTTCACGACGTAAGCCTGCACCCGTGCACCTGATCAAACTCATCGGCATTCTCGTCGTCGCCGCCGGCTTCGCGCTGCGGTTCAACACGCTGCTCGTCGTCATGGCGGCGGGGATCAGCACCGGCCTGGTGGCGGGCCTGTCGTGCAACGAAATCATGGCGCTGTTCGGAAAATATTTCGTGGAGAACCGCTATGTGACGCTGACCGTCGTGCTCATGCTGCCCGTGGTCGGGCTGCTCGAGCGGTATGGCCTGCGCGAGCGGGCCGAGACGCTGATCAAGCAGGCCAAGGCGGCGACGGCGGGACGCGTGTTGCTGTTCTATACGGCGGTGCGCCAGGTCTCCATCGCGTTCGGCGTGAACATTGGCGGCCACGCCGCCATGGTGCGGCCGCTGGTCTCGCCGATGGCGGAAGGGGCGGCCCACGCGCAGCACGGGGCGCTGCCGGAGAAAACCACCGAGGCCATCCGGGCGCACGCCGCGGCCGCGGAGAACACGGGTAACTTTTTTGGCGAGGACACCGTTTTCGCCGTGGGCGCGGTCTACCTGATCAAGGGAGTGCTCGAGGCCCAAGGCCTCAAGGTCAGTGTGTGGGCCCTCTCGCTGTGGGGCATCCCGACGGCCTTCGTCGCGTTCGGGTTGATGGCGTGGCGGACCCGCGTGCTGGACCGGCGCATTGCGCGGGAAGTAGCCGCGGAACCCAAGCGGGAGGGTGCAATATGAAACTGCTCAACCTCGAGGTGTTTTACGCGATCGCGGGCGTTTTCCTGCTGCTCGTGGCCGGCCGGATCGCACTCGATCGGCAGCATGCGAAGCGCTGGGGTTCGGCCCTGTTCTGGAGCCTGCTGGCCGTCACCTTTCTGGCGGGCAAAGCCCTGCCGCCGGTGGCAGTCGGTTATATGATTTTGCTGATGGTGGTGCTGGCGGCGACGAAGCAGATGGGGTCATCGCCCGAGGCCGGTCCGTCCGCGGCGGAGCGCGCGGCCTCGGCGGAGAAACTGCAGAATCGTATTTTCCTGCCGGCCCTGCTGATCCCGGCCATGGCGGTGGTGGGCACGCTGCTGTTGAGCAAACTGCATGTGGGCGACTGGTGGTTGCTGGACTCGGCCAACACCACGGTAACCTCGGTGTGCCTCGGCGCGGTGGTGGCGGTGGTCGTGGCCTTGCGGCTGACGCGGGCCCGGCCGGCCACGCCGGTGGCGGAGGGCAGCCGGCTGGTGCAGACAATCGGCTGGGCCCTCATTCTCCCGCAACTGCTGGCGGCGCTCGGCGGCATCTTTGCCCACGCCGGGGTCGGCCCGGTCGTGGCCGAACTGGCGGCGTCCGCGCTGCCGACGCAGTATCCCTTTGTGGCGGTGGTGGCATATTGTGGCGGCATGGCACTGTTCACGATCTGCATGGGCAACGCCTTCGCGGCCTTTCCGGTGATCACTCTCGGCATCGGGCTGCCGTTCATCATCCAGGAGCATCACGGCAATCCGGCCATCATGGCGGCGATCGGCATGCTGTCGGGCTACTGCGGGACGCTGCTGACGCCGATGGCGGCGAATTTCAATCTCGTGCCGGCGATGCTGCTCGAGCTGAAAGACAAGAATGCCGTCATCAAGGCGCAGGTGCCGATTGCGTTGGGCATCCTGACGGCCAATGTGCTCATCATGTATTTCTGCGTCTACCGGTTCTGATTTTCCGCGGATTACACGGATCAGCCGTCGTCCGGCCTATGGCCCGACAAGTCGACCCGGATATTTCAGAGCTAAGACCAACCCAGAGCCATCCGATCTAATGCCAAACGCCCAAAGCTTTTACCCGAAGATCGCAAAGTCCGCAGATCGATCTCGTCACAGAGATCACAGAGTTAGGAAGGAGTGCAGGGAGAAATACTTGCGGTGTGGTGATCCCCAAATTTACATTCACCTGCTGGGTGCTGGTGCCCTTGGACAATTTTTTGAGGCATTGCTTTGTGCGCTCTGTGCTTACCTCCGTGTACTCTGTGTCCAACTGCATTTTCTCGGCTTATCCGCGTCGTCCGCGGAAAATTCCGAATGAATCGTTCCGGAGAAGCGCGGATGGGTTTTGCCTTTTGCCGCGGCCCGCAGCGTAATCGGCCCGCCGCATGAAAACCGTATTACTAACCGGGTTTGAGCCGTTCGGGGGCGAGACCATCAATCCTTCCGGAGAGATTGCGCGGCAATTGCATGGCATGGTCATTGCCCGGCATCAAGTGGTCGGCGCCCTGCTCCCGTGCGTCTTTGGCGCGGCGATTGCGGAACTGAAAGCACAGCTGCGCCACACGCAGCCGGCGCTGATTATTTGCCTGGGCCAGGCGGGCGGGCGGGCGGACATCACGCCCGAGCGGGTGGCGATCAACGTGGACGACGCGCGCCTCACGGACAATGCCGGCGGGCAACCCATCGACCAGGCGGTCATTAAGCAAGGTCCGGCGGCCTACTGGTCCACTTTACCGATCAAGGCGATCGTGGCGGCCTTGCGGCAGCGCGACCTACCGGCGAGTGTTTCGCAGACCGCCGGCACGTTTGTGTGCAATCATGTTTTCTACGGACTGATGCATCAATTACGGGCGCAGCGCAGGGTGCGGGGCGGGTTCATCCATGTGCCGTTTTTACCGGAGCAGACGACGGATAAGCCCAGCCTGCCGTTGGAGACCATGGTGAGGGCCATTGGGGTGGCGATCGAGACCGCCGTGCAGAACCGGCGTGATCTTCGGGTCAGCGGCGGGGCGACGCAGTAATATCAGCGTTCTTATCCTGATTTCAGCAGTCCATTTTACCACGGATAACAGGGTTGGATTTTAGCCCAGAAAACGCAGTTGAAACCACGGATTTCACGGATGATCACGGATTATCAATCAAATACAAATTCATTGGCTTTCACCCACCAGGTGAATGTATCTGATCCGAATTTTCTCCCTGAATTACTTCTGTATCCGTGGAATCCGTGGTCAAATTGGTCTGTGGTACTGTTGAATATGGGTTCAGGAGGGCTCGCGTCCCTGCGAGCCGGCCCACAGAGCCGCGGGCCCTCCCGGGGATGACGGACTGTCGCTTCGCTCGGTACGCCCTAGCCCGGATATTTCACACTCTTCTCGCAACCGATGCCACACCCTGGGCCAAATCTTTTTCCGCATTCACGGCTGCTCGGGGTATCCGGGCTAGATCATTAGTGACGTTGGTATCAGATTTCGAAGGTGGCCGCGGGCCGCACCGCGCAGGAATTGCCGGTCGAATCGACGACCAGCGCGCACAGGTCATCGTCGAAATCCTTCCGGCCGGTGAAGGCGACGACTTCGCGGATGAGATTTTCAATCAGCTCCGCCCCCGTCTGGCCGGATTTCCGGGCGAGTACGGCGCGCAACCGGGTTTCACCGAACATCACACCGGCGGCATTGCTGGCCTCAAAAAAGCCGTCGGTGTAGGCCAGCAGCGTATCGCCGGGACGAAATGGAGTGGTTTGGTTGGTATAAACAAAATTCTCCAGGAGTCCGGCGGCCGGTTCGGGGCTGGGAATCGCGAGGGTCTCCACGCCGCGGGTGTCACCGCGCAGCAGCAGGGGCGGCGGGTGGCCGGCATTGGCGTAGCAGAGAGTGGCGGCTGCGGTGTCGATGACCCCGTAAAAGACGGTGGCGAATACCGGCGAACCCGTCTGCTGGATGATGGGCATGAGGCCGTGGCTGATCTCGGCGAGGACAAGGGCGGGGTGGGCCGCCCGCTGCGCGAACTCCTCGACGACCCCGCGGATGAGGGCCGTGAGCAGGCCGGCGCGCACACCGTGGCCCATCACGTCGCAGATGAGGATGCCGCACTGGGTGTCGGAGAGCTGGACGATGTCGAAGAAATCGCCGCCGAGTGTGGCGGCGGGGACATAACGGTACGCAAAGCAGAGTTCGCTGGCCTCCGCGGGCACGCCGCGCGGAAACACCGGGAAGTCCCGGGGGAAAAATGCCTCCTGAATCTGCCGGGCCATCCGCAGGTCGGTCTCCATTTCCTCGGTGCGGCGCTGCAGTTCCTGCTCCGTGAGTTTGCGCGCCGTGATGTCATGACTGATGCCGACCAGACCGGAGATCTGGCCGCGCAAGTCGCGCAGCGGCACCTTGGTGGTGAGCGACCAGTGGACGTGGCCCTCGGCGCCGAAATCTGATTTTTCATGACCGAGGAGCGGGGTGCCGCTGCTGAAAACCTGCTGATCGTCGGCGAGGGCCTGCCGGCCCCGTTCGGTGGGGAAAAAGTCGAGGGTGGTGCGACCGGTCGCCTCCGCCTGGTGCCCGACGCCGAGGACCTCGAGATGGGCCTGGTTGTTGAGCACATAGTGTGAGTTGGCGTCCTTGACGTAGATGCGGGCGGGGAGGTGGTCGATGATCGTGCGGAGAAGATTGCGTTCCTCGGTGAGCTTTTCCTCGGCCAGCTTGGCGGCGGTGGCGTCGCGCGTGATCCCAAAGGTGCCAATAATCGCGCCGGTGGCATCGCGCCAGGCCATCTTGGTGGCTGAGCCCCAGGCGACGGTGCCGTCCCGCAGGGTGAGTCGCTCCATTTTGGCGATCATGGGCTGGCCGGTGCGCATGATCTCCAGTTCCTCGGCGCGGGCGACGTCGGCATGCACCGGGGCGAAGAAATCAGCATCGGTCTTGCCGATCACCAGTTCGGGCGAGGCGATGCCATGCCAGGCGGTATACGCCTGGTTGACGCGGACCAAGCGGCTCTCCCGATCCTTGAAATAGATGCGATCGGGAATCGTCTGCATGAGCATGCGCAATATCTCCGAATCGAGATTGGCGTCGCCAGCGGCGGGCCGGGAGGAACCGGAAGCTGATGAGCTCATGACTGCGCCGAACTAAGACGAGCTGGGTCACCGCAGGCAATCACACTTCGCGGGCCGCCGGCGAGCGTGCTCTCGGCGTGCCCAGCGGTCACGCCCTGCTACCATCAAGGCCACGGCGCGCCCAGGCGCCGAGCAGCCACGCGGCGCCGGGATTCAAGCCCGCCGGCGGCGCCAGGCGAAGAACAGGGACAGGGACCCGAGCAGCATCGCTCCGTAGGTGGCGGGTTCCGGGACCGGAGTGACCTGCTTGTCGTAGCCCTGCCACTTGGTGTTAGCGGCGGTGAAGCCGTTGAAGGTGACCTGGTTCATCGGCGCGGCGCCGCGCGTGTCGAGGACGGCACCCGTCCAAGCGGTGGCGAAGAAATAGTCGGCGGCATTCGCCCAGTTGATCACGGTCAGGTTGAAGCCGTTGAGATTCAGGGTTCCGACGTTCAGACTGGAAGTGCCGGCGAAATCGATCGTGCTGTTCCCGGTGAGGTTGAGCGTGCCGATCGTGGCGCTGCTGCTGCTCAACTGGAGCGTGCCGCCGCTCAGATTCAGGGAGCCGGCATAGTTGATGGTGCTGGTGAAGGTGAGGGTGCCGGTGCCCGCTTTTTCCAACGTGCCGGTGCCGGTGAGGGAACCGCCGAAAGTCGACGAGGTGTTATTGGCTCCCACCGTGAGATAGCCGCTGGTGCTCAGGTCAATCAGACCCGTACCGGCGATCGTGCCGATCGATTCCGTAAAGGTGCCCAGGCCCAGGCGGCCATCCGCGTTGATCGTGATCGCGGCGTTGTCGGCGATCTGATTGCTGGCGAGGAGGACGAGGTTGGCGGAACTGGCGAGGCCGACGCCATCGCCCACGGTGATCGCGCCGGTGCCCACCGCGTTGACGCCGGCGCTCTTGTTCAGGTTGAGCGTACCGTCTTGGACCGCGGTGGCTCCGGTATAGGTGTTGGCGCTGGTGCCGGACAATTCCACCGTGCCACTGGTCGACTTGGTGAGGGCGACGCCCGCCCCGGCCAGGGTGGCGCTGGCCGTGCCGTTTTGCATGGCGTAGCTCGTGCCGGTCAGCACGCCGGTCGTGCCGGTGATGCTGCCGTTGGTGAGGGTGACGGCGCCCACGGTATCGGAGAAGGTGGCGATGTTCATCGTCCCGCCGTTCACGTTCACGGCACCGGAAGAGAGGGCGTTGTTGACGCCGTAGGTCAGGGTGCCGGCGCTGACGGTGGTCAGGCCGGTGAAGGTGTTGGCGGCACCGAGGGTGAGGGTGCCGGCGCCGTTCTTCGTCAGCGTGCCGGTGGTCGTGCCGATGACGCCGTTAAGTGTGGTGTTGCCCGCGCCATCGACCGTGAGCGCCTGGGTGGCGCCGCCAAGGGTGCCGGAGACCGTGAGCGTGCCGGCGTCGCTTTGGATCTCGGAGGCGGCCGTAAGGGTGATGTTGCCAGCAAACGAGTTCGTTCCGGAGATATTCCGCAGCGCGCCGTTGCTGCCAACACCGGTGCCGGCGAGCGAGAGCGCCTCGGCGCCGACGGTGATGTTGTTCTGAATCTCGAGGGCGGCGCCGGACGCGACGGTGGTGCCGGCGGCGGTGGTGCCGAGTGCCGAGGCATTCTGGATATTGAGCACGCCGGCGGAGACGGTGGTCGCACCGGTATAGGAGTTAGCCCCGGAGAGCACCATGGTGCCTGTGCCGTTTTTCGAGAAGCCGTTGGCCCCGGAGTCCCTGTCCTCCAACTCCGCACTGACGTTGAGAGTGACCGCGGGGTTCACGGTGAAAGCTGTAGTGCCGTTCAGTGCGAGTCCCGCGTTGGTGGTGGTCGCGCCTGAGCCGAATTGGATGGTGGAGTCGGCGGTGACGGTGACCGTCCCATCGAGCTGCGCGCTTTCATTGTTATAGGCGGTGCCGCTGCCGGAGTAGCTCAAGTTGACGGTGCCGCCCGCCAGGGTGAGGTTGCCCAGGTGGGCGTGACTCTCGGTGCCTCCGTAGGTACTGGCGCCCGATACAATATTGAGGGTACCGCCTGTGTTTACCGTGAAGAGTGCCGGAGCACTGGAGGACTGGGCGTTGACCCCGCGAATTTCGAATGTGCCCCCGTTGTTCACGGTGACCACGGCACTGGCGGGCAGGCGGTTGTTAATTTGGTTGCCGTCGATGGCGAGCGTACCGGCATTCACGATGGTGCCGCCACTGAGAGTGTTGGCCGAGTTAATGAGCAAGGTGCCGGTCCCGGTCTTGGTCAGAGATACGGTGCCGGCGATCGCGCTGGCGATTTGCGCATTCAAGCCACTGGCCACGTCCACGGTCGATCCGCCCACGCGGTTGAAGGTGAGAGTACTGCCTGTAATCAGCGTGGTGCCTTCCTCAAAGGTCAGGTTGCCAACATTCATGGCCGCCCCGAGAGTTACAGTGTAGGCGCCGGTGGCGTCGGTGCCCGCGCTGAAAACAGCATCATTCCCCGAAACCCAGTTGGCTACAGCTCCTGTGCCAGCAGCAACCGAATTCCAATTGGCCGCTCCCGAGGTGTTCCAAGTGCCGCTGGGCGTTGCGCCTCCGGCTCCCGCGGTCGTCCCGTTCGTATCCCAATAGACCGTAGTTTGGGCAAACACGGTGGAGGCTTGAATCGCAAATACCACCAGTCCCTGCACAACCATGCGAATTGGAAGCCGCGCCGATTGCCCGAAAGGGCTGATGAATTGCAGGAAAAATCCCATAGAATGATCTAGTGTGTATACCCTAGTCGGAGGATATCCACAAAAA
>JANMVS010000350.1:0-3657 GCA_031392885.1 Verrucomicrobiota bacterium | reverse complement strand
GGCGAATGAGCCTGGCAGTGCGGATCGCGTCCGAATTGCGCAAATACGGCGTGGCCAAGTCCTCAACTTGGCAACGGGGCGAGAACGCCTGTGCTTACGGTGCCAGCGGACGCGCGGCGCGGATGCGGTAGAAGCGCTGCGATGCGGTGGGCTCGGCGAAGGCGCGCGCGGTGGTCACGTCGCTGTCGGGCGCGATCGTGCCGAGGACGCTCTCGGCCCAGATCCCCGTCGTCAAATCGGGGCGCGACTCGATGTGGTAGCGGCGGGTGAGGCGGCTCGTCCACGTCAGGGCGATCATCGTCGTATTGCTCGTCAGGGCGAAATCCGTGATGCGCAGGCGGTCGGCGCCGTCGAGCGGATCGGTGTCGGCGAGGTATTCGCCGAGGTCGGAGATGCCGTCGCCATCGGCATCGCCGGTCGCCGAGAGAGTGGTGAGGTTGCCGGCGCGCTCGCGTTCCCACGCGTCGGTCAGGCCGTCGCCATCGGTATCCGCGCCCGGCGGGATCGCGGTGGTGGCGACGAAATCGCCGAGGCCGTCGTCGAGGTTGATCCAGCCGACGTTCGCGCCGTAGGCGTAGCCGCTCAATCGCCCGTTGCCAAAGTTGAGCCGCGGATTGCCGGTGGCCTCAAAGTTCACCCATCCGATGTTCGCGCCATACGCGAAACCGCGCAGGGTGCCGTCGGCGAGGAGATTCACGCCGAAGTCCGTGGCGGAATTGTTTTGGTAACGGATTCCGTTGGCGGGCGTGCCGCTGCCGAAGTTGATCCAGCCGACGTTCGCGGCCCACACCGAGCCGGAGCAGACGTATTCGCCGGTGGCGACGCCATCCGCGGTGCTCGGCCGCCAGTTCGTCCAGCCGAGGTTCGCGCCGTAGGCGTATTGGTGGGTCGCATCGATCGTTGTGGCGCACCAACCGGCGGCGGCGGACACGGCGAGAAGGCAAAGAGCGAGGAGTGTTTTCATGCGTTTGGTTGGTTCAAAACTGAGGCGGCTGGATTTCGTAAAAATCCTTGGGCACCGAGAACAATTCCCCCGGCTCGATCTTCTTCGTGTCGATCTCGTCCACTTTGAACGACAGGCGCTCCTGGCCGCCGGGTTCGCTGCGCAGGGTGGCTTCGAGCGGGAAAAGCGATTTCTTTTGCAGCAGTTCGACCCATTGCTCTTCGAGCAGCGGCGGGCCGAAACGGCGCACGTTGTAGTCGCGTTGCAGCAGACGAAAGGGAAACAAAGCGGAATCGCTAGCCGCCCAGATTTCAAAATTCTGTCCACGATCGCTGAGGGTGTAGAGCGTGCATTTCATTCCCTGAATCGTGCGCGTCTTGTCCGTCTTCGTTAATTCGGATGCGCCGAATGCACCGGGCATCGCGGGCATGGGAGGCATCATCGGCATGGGGAACGCAGGCGGCCCGCCTGCCCCGTTCGGCGACCCGCCGAATGGGATCGCTGGCATCGGCGGTGGTGAGGGGATTCCCGCCGGCGGCGAAATCGCCGGGCCGGGTCGCGCGCCGATCGGAGCGGCGGCGATATTTGGCGGAGTCGGAAAGTTCGGCGGCGGCGGAGGCGTGCCCGGTGGCGCGGGCGCTTTCGTGGGAACAACCTGCGCGAAGGTCGAGTTGTGCGGGAAAACGAGGGTCAGCTTTCCCGAAGCGAGCTCGACTATGTTGACCGGCTCCGGCTTGTTCCTGGCGGCATCTTCGATGCGAAGCTGGTCGCCTTTGCGTGTAAAAAGAAACTCGGTGGGCGAAGTGCCTGCCCGCGTGAGTGTTGCTTTGACGGTGCCTTCGAATTTCTTGTCCTGCTCCGCCGCCTGCGTTTGAACGGCGAAACAGATCAGCCATACAGCCGCGGAAAATGTGGGTCGATGTGCCACTGAAGCAATTCTCTTTAACATTTCGCGGTTACAGAGTGCCGCCAAGCCTACGGCGGCATGTTATACTTGAAATTGGCAATGACGTTCGGGGTTCCGCTTCCAACGCAGGAGTTGGCAATGTAACATCCGCTGATCCCAGGGCCACTGGCGCTGGAGCCGTAGCAACCCAGGGCGATGCTGCTGAGGCCGCACATGAATATCCCAGGATTGCCGCCAGCGCTTCGACCGTAAGAAAAAGAAACGGCGAGACAAATGTCCAACCCAGTGCCGCTTTGACTGAATCCGGAGCAGTTCGAAGCAGTGTCGGCGTCGATCCCGGCACCGTTGGTGGCACTGTGTCCATAAGAACCGGTGACAGATTTGGCGCCGATGCCACTGCCGAAGCTGGCGTTGTAGCCGTAGCAGCCGATGACTGTATCCGCCGATATCCCAGGGCTGGCACCGGTTCCCAAGTTGGTGGCGTATCCATAAGAATTAGAGACAGACAACGCGTTAATCCCACTGCCACCCCCGCCACTGTTGTAGCCGTAGCAACCGGAGGCCGTGGTCGCGTTGAGACCGGTGCCCAGGTTGCCGAAGCCGTAACAACCGTTGGCGCTGGTCGCGCGCAGGCCAATGCCAGAGCCGTTACTGTTATAGCCGTAACAGCCGGTGGCGGTGGCGGCGTTGAGGCCGGTCCCAGTCGAATTGAAGGCGGTGCTCTGTCCCCAACACCCGGTCGCGCTGTCGGCATCGAGCCCCGTCCCGGTCGCGCTCTCGCCGACGCAATTCACGGCCGTTTTCGCGAAAATGCCGCGCTCGCTTCCGCTGCAACTCCCCACGCTGTTTGTCGCCGACTTTGCGGTGATCCCCGTGCTGCCGCAACTCTCCGCCACGGAATTGTTCACGCTGCCGCCGACGATGCCCTGGACACCTGCTTGCTGCACCGTGCAGCGATCAATCACGATCGATGAAAAATTGCCGAGATTGATGCCATCGCCCGAACAACCCGAGACCGACACCCCCTCGACGCGAACATTCTTCAATACCCCCAACGCGCCAGCATATCTGATCCCATGCTGAAAACTCCCCGCGATGTGGCCGTTCAAAATCGTGATGTCGGTGAGGGAGGGGCCGGGGGCGATGGCCGTGCCGCCCGCCGGGCTCGCGCTGGAGGAAATGGTGAAGCCGTTGAGGTCGAGGGTGACGTTGCTGGCGCTAATGACGATCGCATTCCCGCTGGTCACGGCGAGATTTTTCGTGAGGTAATACGAACCAGACGTGCCGATCGTATAGGGCAAGGCGAAGCCCGGCTGAGTGGGATCGATCGGCGTGCGCGCTTCGACTTGAGCGAGCGTCTTCATCGTCGGCGCGGGCACGCCGGGGGGCGGCGTGAGCGCGCCCTGGCCGAAGGCACCCGGGAGGTGGAGGATGGACAGGCCCACGATGAGGGCGGCGGCGCAGGCGGTTTTCGTTTTCATGGGGAGGAATGAGGTCGAGTTGGGAACTGGTGAATGGACTGTCGCATGGGAACTGGAGTGACCGCTCGTGAATGCCGACCCGACGCTATCCACGCGCACGGAATCCACAAATCCTTTTACCCGTTGCCGGGGTGGTCGCTGACCTCTTTCCCAAGCGCGTGCGGCTGGCGGAACTGGAAGCGGGCTTCACGATGGAAAAGGCGAAGGTGGCGGCGATGAAGGCGCGGCTGCGCGCGACCGGTGGATGGCGTCGCTCCGTCGCGCCATGCTAACCCCGCGCGCGGAGCGCCACTCTAAAAAGATGGGCCTGCGGCGTTGTGGGCATG
>JANMVS010000348.1:0-4943 GCA_031392885.1 Verrucomicrobiota bacterium | reverse complement strand
CAGGTCGAACGACAGCGCGGTATGCACGGCATTGCCCAGGGGATCGAAGCACGAAACGACATCGAGCGACATTCCGGCTGGCACCCGCCAGAGGTTGCTGGCGGGAATGGAGACGTAATCGGCGAACGCGCCGTTGCGGTTCACGCCGACCCCGACGGTGTTCGGGCAGAGGTGGCGGCGGCCGGCGAGGCAGTTGCGGCAATGGCCGCACACAATGTGACCCTCACCCGTGACGAGCTGCCCCTTCGTAAAACCGGTGACGCCGGCGCCCACGTCCTCGACTGAACCCACGTATTCGTGGCCAATTACGAGGGGTGGCTTGATCGTGCGCTGGGCCCAGGAATCCCATTTGTTGATGTGAACGTCGGTGCCGCAGATGGACGTCTTCTTGATCTTGATGAGCACATCGTTGAGGCCCGGCACGGGAACCGGCACCTCGGTCATGATGAGGCCGGGTCCGGCGGTGGGTTTGACGATGGCGCGCATTTTCAAGGGCATAGAGGGAGGAAGGTGGGTGGACCAGACCGTAGGCCCGGCCCCTTATGACACAACAGCGAACACAACGGTCCGTGGGTGAATTACATCAGCCAGAGGGTGGCGATGCCGAGGAAGAACCCCATGCTGGTAACATCGGTGGCCGTGGTGAGAAATATGCTCGAAGCAGTTGCGGGATCGGCGCCGATTTTTTTCAGGGTCACAGGCACCATCACCCCGGCGACCCCGCTGAGGAAGCAACTGACGGTCATGGCGAGAAACACAGTCGCGGCCAGCTTGACCGGGGACTCGCCGACATGCTGCCAGGTGGAATAGAAATACATGCCGATGCCGGCGGTCAGGCCGACCAGCGCGCCGTTGGCCAGGCCGAGGACCGCCTCCTTGAGGATCTGACGCTTCTCGGTACCGGGTTTGAGGTCACCTAGCGTAAGGCTGCGCAGGGTCACCGCGAGCGCCTGGCAGCCGGTGTTGCCCGACTGGCCGGCCAGGACCGGCAGAAATACCGCCAGCACCACGATTTTCTCGATGGTACCCTCGAACACGCCGACGACACCGGCGGCGATGAAGGCGGTCAGGAGATTAAACTGCAGCCAAGGATGCCGGAACTTGAGGCATTGCCAGAAGGATGTACTGGCCCGCTCCTCGCGCTCCACCCCGACCATGGCGCCGGCCTGCGCGCTGATCTCGACAGCCTGCTCCTCGAACAATTTGGAACCGCGCACGACGCCCACCATGACCCCGCGGTCGTCGCACACGGGATAGGAGGGGTAATGCTTCTGCACGGTGGAGCGGATGGCCTCGATGATGGTGTCATTTACGCTCAGGGAAAATGGTTCCGTCAGCATGATGGCTTCCAAGGATTCCTCCGGGGTATGCAACAGCAGGTCCCTCATGGTGACCACGCCGACGAGAACACCGGTGGCATCCACAATGTAGCCGTAGGTGAACACGCGGGTGTTGGCCGCGAGGTCGCGGACGATCTCGGTGGCTTCACCCACCGTGAGGGTGGGGAGAAAAACGGCGATCGGCGGCTCCATCAGCCGGCTGACGCTATGTTCGGGATAATTTAGAGGTTCGAACGGGGCAGAGGTCGAGTTGATCATGGTGGATTGCGGGGAAAATTAGCAATTGCTCAGGGTATGTCGAGCGAGCGCCAGAGATACCAGCTCGCGACCGAGCGATACGGCTGCCAGCGGCGGGCATGCTTGATGATGGCCTCGGGCGTGGGGTCCTTGCGCTTGCGATAGAGCCGCTGGAAGCCAAGGCGGATCGCGAAATCCCCGGTGGGCATCACATCGGGCCGACCGAGGTAAAAAATCAGCAGCATGTGCACGGTCCAGGGCCCGATGCCGCGCACTGCGGTCAATCGGGTCACGAGTTCCTCGTCGCATAGTTTCGCGGCGGCCGGGAGCGATGGCACGGTGCCCTCCATGCACTTTGAGGCGAGGTCCCGCACGGCCCGCAGTTTGTTGCCAGACAACCCGGCTCCGCGCAACCCAGCGTCGGACACTTGGGTCAGCGCCACCGGAGTCGCCCCACCGTGCTTCGCCAGCTCCGCGAGCACGCGACCGTGAATGGTGGCCGCCGCCTTGCCGTGCAGTTGTTGATAAACAATCGAGCGCAGCAAGGCTTCGAACAGGCTGGCCGCGGGTCTTAGTTCCAGGGCGAACGGGCCGATGCGGTCGATCAGAGCGCCCAGCTCAGGATCGCTCGCCCGCAAGTTGGTCAGGGCGACGGCGGGATCAAACTGGAACTTGGGTTTCATGTGGCGCGTGGCGGGTAGGGGCTGTTGCCCTCAACGGCCCTTCGGCGCTTGGGGGCATGCGCCCCTGCCGGTTGCGATCTTCATTCCGACAGCAGCTCCGCGCCTTCCAGGGTGAGCAGGCGTGTTTTCGTGCGCACACCGCCCGATCCGGAAAAACCGGTCATCTTGCCCCCGGCTGACACCACGCGGTGGCAGGGCACGATCAGCGGCCAAGGGTTGGTGGCCAACGCCACGCCGACGGCGCGGGCGGACTCGTGGCCGAGCGCCATCAACCTGGCGATCTCGCCGTAGCTTTTCTTGTAGCCGGGTTTGATGTCCTGGGTCTGGAGGTAGACGGCCCGTTGAAAATCCGTCACGCGCGACCAGTCGAGGGGGGTATTCGTGAAATCGAACAACCGGCCTTCCAAGTGTTGCTGCACATGCTCGACGAGCCGGCGAATCCATTCCGGCCGGGCTTCGGCGGCGGGTTTGGTGCGGGCCCGGGCGGCGAGTTTTTGCTCCATCTGTTCCACCTTCTCCTCCGGCAGTTGAAAGCCGGTGAGGCCGGTTTCATTCCAGGCGATCCCGCAGGTGCCGAAGGCGGTGGGAAAGAGAGTGTGCGGCATGGTTTGCAGACTAGGGGCGGCGAACAGCGATCGCAAGCAGGCACCGGGAGTCGCCCGGGTCGACGGCGTAAAACCGGCGTTTAATTCTCCCCGATGTAACGGCGGAAGAACTCGTCGAAGCGCACCAACCGGTCGAGACGCTGCTGGGGTTCGCCGCTGCGACTGAGCTCGTGCGTGGCGCGCGGATACCGGACGTATTCGACGGGCCGGCCGAGTTGCTTGAGACTTTTATAGAGCAGCTGGCTCTGGATCACTCCGGTCCGGAAATCCACGTCCCCATGCTTGATCAACAGCGGCGTCTTGATGTTTTCCACGTAGCTGAGCGGTGATTCGCGGTCGAGGATCGGGCGCACGTCCTTTTGCCAGGGAAAACCGCCGAAATAGAGGGGAAGGAGGAACCACGCATTCCCCTCACCGTAGAAAGTCGCGAGGTCATACACGCCGCGCACCGCGATGGCGGCCTTGAAGCGCTGGTCATGGCCCACGATCCACGCGGTCAGGTAGCCGCCATAGGAACCGCCGGTGATGACCTGGCGCTGCTTGTCAATGTAAGGTTCCTTGGCCGCAAAGTCGGCGGCGGCGAGGACGTCGGACATCGGGCCGGTGCCCCAGTCGCGGAAATTTGCCCGCTGAAAGTCCCGGCCGGATCCGCCCGAGCCGCGCGGATTGCTGAACACAATGGCGTAGCCGCGGGCCGCGAAAAATTGCATCTCGTGCCAGGTCGTGGCCTCACCCGGACCCCACATGGCGGAGGGGCCGCCGTGGATTTCCACCAGCAGGGGATATTTTTTGGCGGGATCAAAGTTCGCCGGTTTAACCGTCCAGTAATCCACCGTGAGGCCTTCCTTGTTCACGAGGCTGTGCGGCTCGTAGGCGCTGAGCTTCCGCTCCTTCAACCAACGGCTGTTGTGGGTGGTAAGAGGCTGGGCGGCCCGGCCGTCGATGGCGCTGCGGTAGAGCTCCCACGGGTTGCCCGGGTGGGTCACAACCTGCACGAGCGCGCCGGGGCCGACTGCGAAATCATTGATGCCCCATTCCGGCTGGGTCGTGAGCACGTGCGCGCCGGGATGATCGGGGGAGACGCGAAAAAGGGGGGTGTGGCCATGGCTGCCCGCGGTGAAATAAATGAACGAGCTGTCCGGCGTCCAATGCAGATTGCTGGCGGTCCGGTCCAATTGGCCGGTGAGAATTTCCACTTTACCGCCGGCCGCCGGCATGACCGCCACCGACGGCGGTTCAAAACTGAACTCGCCGCCGGTGGTCAGCGTGAACGCGATCCACTTGCCGTCGGGCGAGGGGGCGGGGGCGGCATAATTGCTGCCGGGTTCCTCCAGCAACACCGTGGCGAGGCCCGTGGCCACGGCGAGGCGGTAGAGGCTGGTGAAACGCGAGCGGTCGGGATGCTCGTCGCGCTTGCGTCGCCCGGTGCAGACGAGGCTCTGGCCGTCGGCCAGCCAGATGGCGTTGGTGAATCCTTCATAACCGAGGGTGACCGCCACCGGCTCGGCGCCCTCGCGGACCTCGAGGGTATAGAACTGGTCGAAAGTGGGCTCGAGCGTCAGATCCCCTTCCGCCAGGAAGTTCAACCGGTCCGTCACCCGCGGGTTGGCGTCGGCCTCGTTCTTCGCGAGCCATTCGCGCATCTCCTGCCGGGTGCCGTCCGGCAGGGCGGCGGGCTGCTTGGTTTCGGTGTCTTTGCCCTTGGTCTTATCTTGGTCGCCCGCTTTCAAATTCCAATTCGCGGTATCATTGGGTTTCCGGCCGGGCTTTTCGTTGCTCCAGGCCGGCGCGTTTCCCTTGCTGGTTTTCTCCAGGGCCGCGCGCACCTGGGCGTAGGACAACGAGCTGGTGCATAAAATCTTTGTGCCGTCCGGGGACCAGTGCGGGTTGGTGGCGCCGGTCTCGAGTTTGGTCAGGGGCAGGGCCTCGCCGCCGGCGAGCGCGAGGAGATAGATCTGCGGCTTCTCCTTTTCCGCGCTGCGAATGAAGGCAATGCGGTCGCCCGCCGGCGACCAGACCGGGCTGGAATTGCCGGCGGCGCCGAAGCTCAACTGGCGGGCCGCGGTCTGGCCGTCGAC
>JANMVS010000172.1:0-3905 GCA_031392885.1 Verrucomicrobiota bacterium | reverse complement strand
CGCGGCCGTGCAGGCGGCCGGCCTCACGCAGTCCATCCTCTCGGCCTATCGGCACGAGACGCTGGTGGAAATTGTGGACCACTTCGGACTCACCCCGTATTTCGCTTCCCTCGCCGGCCTCGACAACATCTATGCCCACAGCAAGGCGGCTCTCGGCCGCCTTCAGGTGGGCAAGCTCGGCCTCCCCCCGCACGAGATTCTCCTGATTGGCGATACCCTGCACGATCTACAGGTCGCCCGGGAGATCGGCGTCGATTGTGTGCTCGTGGCGGCGGGCCACCATCCCGCCGAGAAGCTGCGACGGCACCATCACTGCGTGCTCGACTCCCTGGCGGAGCTGCCGACCGTGCCTGGCCTGTTCCTGTCCAGTCGCGGAATTTAAACCACAGAAGACACGGAATACACCGGAGACTACCGGACGATCCGCTCGTGCTCGACCAAGGGATCGTGTCCGAAATTCACCAGCAAGCCAACGCGCAGGCCAGTCGCTTCAAGATAATTGTGAAGCTGCGCGCGATGTTCATCCGCCAGTTTGCTTACCGCCTTGCTTTCCACGATCACCTTATCGAAACAGATAAAGTCAGGTTGATCGGTTTGGGTGAGCACCCTCCCTTTGTATTCCAGCTTTAGCGCCGGATGAGCCCGAAAGGAAATATGACGGTCGCTCAGTTCGAGTTCCAGGCACTCCTGAAAAACTGCTTCAAGAAAGCCGCATCCCTTGTCTTTATAAACCTCAAAGCATGCGCCTAATCACCGTGAATGAATTCGGGCATAATATATCTCCTTTCTGTGTGTTCCGCGTGTTCTGTGGTTACTGGCCCGAAATTTGTGGTGGCAGCCGCTGGTCGAGAAAATCCTGCAAAATCAGGCAGGCTGCGCGCGAGTCGATCAGCCCGGAGCCGCGCACGGCGCGGCGCGATTTTTTGGCGATGGTCGCTTCGGCCGCGTAACTCGTCAGGGTTTCGTCCACGAGATGCACCGGCAGCTTGAACTGTATTTTCAATTTGGCCGCAAAGGCATCGACTTCCTTCGCCTTGAAGCCGACCGAGCCATCCAGGTTGTAGGGGTAGCCCAGCACCAGGTCGGTGATCCGGCGCTGCGTGATCACTTTCCCCAATTTAGTCCAGCGGGCGGCTTCCTCGGCCTCGATCAGCGCCGGCAGCGGCGTGGCGACCCCGAGGTCGTCACCGTGGGCGAGCCCGACCCGCTTCGTGCCGTAATCGATGCCAAGCCAGCGCATGACTCACAGGAATTTCTTCTTCGCCGGGTCGTCCGCCAGACGCTTCAGCAGCGCCTTGATTTCCTGCGCCTTGTCCTTGTGCACCACGAGGGTCGCCTCGGGGGTGTGCACGACAATGAGGTCGCTCGCGCCCACCACCGCGGTCAGGTGGCCGTCGTCGCTGACCACGATGTTGTCCTGGCCACCCTCGACCATCGCGGCACCGCGCAGGACATTGCCCGCCGCATCGGGGGTGAAATGCTTGGCGATCGCCGGCCACGCGCCGACATCGTCCCAGTCGAAGGTCGCCGGCACCACCACCACGTTGGTGGACTTCTCCATCAGGGCGTAATCCACCGATATTTTCTTCAACGCCGGGTAAACCACGGCGAGCGCCGCCGTCCAGCCACCGGTCGACTTCGCCGCGGTCTCGAGTTGGACCAAACCAGCGTAGAGTTCCGGGGCCTGGGCCTTGAAGGCCGCCTCCACCACCGGCACGCGCCAGACAAACATGCCGGCGTTCCAGAAATATTCGCCCGAGGCCAGATAGGCTTGCGCCGTCGCCAGGTCGGGTTTCTCGACGAAACGCTTCACGGCCATCACCCGGTGGCCGGTCATTTCCCGCCACAAACCGCTTTGCTGGATGTAGCCAAACCCGGTCTCGGGTCCCATCGGCTTGATGCCGATGGTCACCAACAAGTCGGCGGCCTCGGCGGACGCGAACGCCACATTTAACAGCGACTGATACTCAGCCACATTGTGGATGACATGGTCGGCGGGCAGCATGGCGAACGCCGCAGCCGGATTGCGCTGCTTGACGAGCAGCATGGCGAGGCCGGTCGCCGCGGCGGTGTCCCGGCCCATCGGCTCCGCGACAATGTTTGCCACGGACAGGTCCGGGCAGGCCTGCCGGCAACCCGCGAGTTGAGCCTGGGTGGTGATGACAAAAATATTCTCGCGCGGCACCACGCCCACGACCCGCTCCACGGTCTGGGTCAGCATCGGCTTGTCACCGACGATGGGCAGAAGGTGCTTGGGCGTGGCGAGGCGGCTCTGGGGCCAGAATCGCTCTCCGCGGCCGCCGGCCATGATCACTACGAAACGTTCGGGCATGGCTCACGATTTAACGACCATCGCCAGCGTCAACGGCGAACTTGGGATCGGGGTGCCGAAAGCTCATTGTTTGCAGCAAGCGGACCTCGCCCGGTTATTTCAGACCCACCCGCGAATAGACCAAGCGGGCGGGGTCACCCGCGCTCCAGCCTATTCTCTGGAGCCACGGCGACCTCGCCGTGGGTCGCGCGCCAACCGTCGCCCGTTCGAGGAGCTCAGGGCCCCGAGCCGGTCGCGGGGCACGGTCGCAGCGGATCCAGGAAACAGATTGTCGCCAGCCAGCCTTTTGAGTGTGCAATAGTCGGGTTCGGGCAGACCACAAGTAACCCCATAGGTTACTCTGGCACGGAAATGGATTGGGACGAGCGCAGGTCGCAGTTGCTTTTTGCATCGGTCGGCGCATGTTCCGCGGCCCGACGCATGGAAACTCCGCTGGAAATTGATGTAACCACCGCCGTGCAATTGCTGCGCGAAGGCGCCCTCTTGCTCGATGTCCGGGAGCCCTCTGAGGTCGCCCTCTGCGCTCTCGCCAACAGCCAGCACATCCCCATGCGGCAAATTCCGGAAAACCTCGGGAACATACCCAAGGAACGCCTGATTTTGGTTCTTTGCCACGTTGGAGCCCGCAGTCTGCGGGTTACCCAGTTCCTCCGGGCCAACGGCTACCCCCAGGTCAGTAACATCGCCGGCGGCATCGACGCCTGGGCGAGGCAAATTGACCCTGCGCTGGCCAAGTATTAAGCGGTCCAGGCTAGGATTATGTCGGACGGGCTTCAGGCCCGACATTTACCTGGATCGTCGGGCATAAAGCCCGACCTACCCCAGTACAGACCCGCGCTTTACTATTGCGCGTATTCTCAGGAAAAACTCTCCCCTCAATCCTTCAAATCATGGGTCAACAAACCAACAAGCACATCAAGAAGAAACGCCGCGTCGCCTACCATCAGCGCCGCAATGCCCGCCACAAGGCCGCCGCCAAGAGCAAGTCCAAGAAGTATAGCCTTCCCCAGCGCCAGCCTGCTGTAGCGGCGGTCTCTGACCGCCGTTTTTTATTCCGCCTTTTCTTGGTCGGAGCCTGCTGGCAGTTGATCTTTTCCGATATCCGGCTCTATCGCCTGCCCCGCAGGCTCCTCCACCCCCGGCCATGATTAAAGTCAGCCTCATCTCCCTCGGTTGCGCCAAGAATCTCGTCGATAGCGAGATCATGGTCGGTCATCTGCACCAGGCCGGCATGGCGGTCATCCCGGAGGCCGAGCAGGCCGATGTGGTCATCGTCAACACCTGCTCCTTCATCGACTCCTCCAAGGAGGAATCCCTCGGCCACATCCTGGAAGTCCATCAGAGCCGGGGCATGACCAAGCGGCGCAAGGAGCAGAAGCTCATCGTCGCCGGCTGCATGTCCCAGCGCTTTTCCAAGGACCTCTCGTCCTCCTTGCACGACGAGGTGGACGCCTTCATCGGCCTCGACCAGATCACCAAGGTCGCCCCCATCATCGAGGCCATCTACGCCAAGGAACGCGGCAAGAAGGATGCCCCCGCCAACTTCATCGAGGGCAAGTCGACTTACATCCCC
>JANMVS010000122.1:0-3188 GCA_031392885.1 Verrucomicrobiota bacterium | reverse complement strand
CGGAGACCGGCCCTCCACCAGGCAAACGGGCGGAGCCGCGGATGTTTGAAGACACGCCCTAATGTGAATGGATATTCGTGGGAGGGCCCGCGGCTCTGCGGGCCGTTTCAATATTTAGGTTTCTGACCTTCCGCTCCGGCGCGCAGGGGACGCGCGCCCTCCATTCGATAATTATCGACATCGGTCGCGAGAGGCCGGACTCGGGGCGGGCGTAAATGGAAAGTGTTGGCGTCGACTGATAGGCGGTTGCTTTCCGGCCGGCCGGGACGCCTGCTGCCACCCGAAGGTCGTTGGGGGCAACGCCCTACCTCAGTTCGATCCGATGCCAGTCTCCAGCCACGATGGATAACGTCAGGTGCCACGCATTCGCCGGCAGCCACGCACCGGTTTTTTCCGGCCACTCGACGGCCAGGCACCAGGGGCTGATGAGGAATTCCTCCAGCAGCAGGGCATCCAGCTGCGCATCTTTTTCCAGACGGTAGGCGTCGAGGTGCACCAGCGTTCGGGTTTTTCCTGGGTGGACTGAATAGATGGCAAAGGTCGGGCTCGTCACGCGCTCCGTCACGCCGAGGCCCTGGGCCAGGCCTTGCACAAAGGTGGTCTTGCCGACGCCCATGTCACCGTGCAGCGCCAGCGTCATATCGGGCGGCAGGGCCGCCGCCAGTTCGGCGGCCAGGGCGCGCGTCTGCTCCGCGGAATCCGTGGTGACGCCCATTTTGAGTTTCTCAACAATGGTCATGACGGAACAGTCCCGACAGAGGACAGAAATTTAACGACGGATTTCACGGATTGGTTCGGATGATTGAACAAGTGGCCAATCTTTCCGGGCGACCCATGCCTCGATCGCCAATGGTTACCGCAGATGTTCATAGCCGTGGTAATCCCCCAGGTCCAGTGCGCCGTCGGGCCGTTGCTTGCGGCGGGTGAAGTGGCCGAGGTGGGTCAGTTTCACTTGCGGGAAGCGCTTCTGCCAGTCGCGCGCAAAGCGGGTGGAGTCCGCGGTCCCGCGACAAACGATCAGCAGCTCATAGTCCTCGCCGTCGCTGAGCGCGTGAAAGAGTGGGCTGTGGCCCGACGTCCGCGCGCATTGCCGGGCCGCCCGGCTGACAGGAATGGCCGCCGCGCCCAATGCCGGGACGAGGCCTTCCGGGGTGAGCGAGCCGAGGTCCTTGGCCACGCCGTCGCTCACATCCATCATGGCGCGCACCTCCGCGCGACCGGCCAGCCAGGCGCCCTCGGCCAGGCGCGGGTGGAATTTGTAGTGATGCCCAAGCCGGCTCCCGCCGAGTGAGCCGGTGATATAGATCCGGTCGCCCGACCGCGCGCCGCTGCGCGTCACGATGCGCCGGCCGGGGGCTTCACCGTGCAGCGTCAGGAATGCGCCGAAAAACCCCACTGGTCCCTGGGTGATGTCGCCGCCGACGATCTTCACCTGGTACTGTTGCGCACAGGCCCCGAGCCCGCGGTAGAAATCACGCAGCCAGCTTAGGCTCGTCTGCGGCGCGAGGGCGAGCGAGACGACCGCGGCGACCGGCCGGCCGCCCATCGCAGCGATGTCACTGAGATTGCGCTTGAGCAGTTTGGCGCCGACGGCGCGCGCCGGGACGGTGTCGTCAAAATGTTGTCCGTAGATTACGGGATCGGTCGTGACCAGTTGGTGGCGCCGGGTTGCCGGAATGACCGCGCAATCGTCGCCAATGCCGAAGGGGGCCGGGGGTGAAGCCGGGCCCAGCCAGCGGCGGATCGCGGTGATCAAGCGGCGTTCCCCGTGAGCGATGACCGACTGGGCGCGGGTGAGCGTGAAGGGAGTCATGGCTATTGCGGCAGGCCGGAGAGAACGATGAGGACGGTGTTCAGGTTGAACAAGCCGTGGGCGACGATCGGCACGCGAATGTCGCCCGTCGCCTCATAAGCCAGCGCCAGCACCACCCCAAGGACGGCGAGGGGCACGAAGCTGGCCCAGTTCGCGTGGGCGGCGCCGAAGAGGCAGCTGCTGAACAGCAGCGCCACGTTGCGGCCCAGCCGTTGCCGGCAGAAGCGATAGAGCCCGGCACGGAACAGCAGCTCTTCGTAAAGCGGAGCCAGGCCGCAGGCCACGATCAGCATGCCGGCGATGACCAAGGGAGACTTGGTATTGGCGAAAACCGCGATCAGATCCTGCGGCTCGTCGGGCAGCCCAAGTTGCTTGAGCAGCCATGTCCAGCCGAGGTTGCACACGATGATGACGGGTAGCGCGGCCAGCAGGGTGCCGACCGCACTGAGGGCGATTTTGAGCCAGGGCAGGGCGGGAGTCGCTGCGGCCGGAGGAGGCTCCGCGCCGTAGTTGGCATACCAGCTTTTCCTCATCGAACGGAAGAGCAGCCAGCCCCCGAGTCCGCCGCCGTCAAAACCAAGGCCATTCAGGCAGAGTTGCAGCCCTTCCCGGTCTGCGGCCTGCGCGATGAGGTTTTTGAGCAAACCATGCGCAGCCAGTTGGAAAAATGCCCCGCTGCCGAAAATCAGGAAGACAAAGATGACGAATTCCGGAAGCGTGACCGGCCAGGGCGGCAGCGGCTTCTCGCTCAGCCAGCGGGTGCGTTCGGTGGGCAAGGCGACCAGACGAAAAAAAAGGAAGATCCCGGCCAGCAGCAGGGCTAGTTCAAAGAGGGCGAGGATTTGCTGCGCGGGTTCGGTCGGCATGGAAGAGCACCTATGCTTGGCGACCTCAGCCGGAAAAACCAACCCGAAACACCGATCCCGGCAGCTGAGCCCTCCAACGACCGATACGGACTCAGGCAATCGGAGGTCACCACGAAAAACTAGGGAGTATATTCAAACTATTGAATCCGCCCCTCACAGGCACTTGGCCATCACTGTGAACTTACTCCGAAGAGGAAATTAGGGAAATTAGAGGGAAATTAGGGACAAGGGAAAATAGGGGAAATTAGGGGGAAATTAGGGGGGAAATTAGGGACAGGTCAAAAATA
The DNA here is from genome assembly GCA_031392885.1 of Verrucomicrobiota bacterium. GTDB lineage: Bacteria > Verrucomicrobiota > Verrucomicrobiia > Opitutales > Opitutaceae > Lacunisphaera. Next base: position 222 of record JANMVS010000122.1, on the reverse strand, counting down.
GGGTGACAATGGTCATTCCGGCAAAATCAGGAATATCAACCAGAGTGGTCGAGACCGACCCAAGGTGGTACCTGGGGCTAGGCAAGATGAAGTCCGCGGTGAGGCTGCTCAGGTCCGCCATTTGGGCTCAGCGTAAGCCCGTGGCCGAGCGCATGATCCTGGCACAGCATCCCTTTGGCCGGCCAAAGAGGCAGCTAACTTTGCTCAACCGAGTGCGTCGCG
>JANMVS010000113.1:0-5334 GCA_031392885.1 Verrucomicrobiota bacterium | reverse complement strand
TCGCAAAGCTCAAGACCCTGATCCGAAAAGCCGCGGCCCGGACCTGCGACCAGCTCTGGAAAGCCGTCGGACACGTCTGCGACCTCTTCAAGGAAGAAGAGTGCTACAATTTCTTCAAAGCTGCAGGATATGAAACCGATTAAGCGCAACACGCTCTAGTGCCCAGGTCGGCAGTGCAGATTTTGAGAGCCACGGCAGTCTCGGCTTTTCGGACCGCCATCTCAATTGCGATCAGCTACGAGCCGGTCATGCGGCGAAAGAGGACCGGATTGCCGTGCGGGTCGATCACAGATGTGCAGATCGCATTGCCCATCTGCCTTGCCTCAACCTCTGCAAATTCCGCCAAACGCCCGGCCAGTTCGAGCAGGTCGCCAGCTTCTCGCCCGCTCACCACTCCGCGGCCCATGGCACCCCCCCGGCACGCGTGATGATGCGGTGGTTGACTGTATTGAGGGTGTCAATCCGCGCCATCTCGTCAACAGAAAGCGCAAAGTCCATGATCTCGAAGTTGGCCCGGATGTTCGTGGAACTGGTCGACATCGTCGTCAGCGCCACACCTTTCTGCAGCGTCCAGCGCAGTCCGACCTGCGCGGCGGTCTTGCCGTGAGCCGATCCGATCTCTGCCAGCAACGGATACTTGAGGATTTCTCCACGCGCGAGAGTGCAGAACGCTGCCAGCGGGATGCCGGTTTCGGTCGCGGCCGCAAGCAACGGGCCCCCGTCGAGCAAGGGATGGAACTCGACCTGGTTGATGACAAGGACGCCGCCTCCGACTGCCGCGCGGGCCCGCTGCATGTTCTGCGGTGTGTAGTTGCTCACGCCAACGCGGTCGGCAAGGCCCTGTTCCTGGGCCTTCAGCAATAGATCAAGGCCCGGTTCGATCGGCCCTTCGAGAGGCGGGAAATGCAGCAGAAGCACATCCACGCGGTCGAGTTGCAGGTCCGCGAGGCTTTGTTCGACCGAAGCCAGGAACCGCGCCGCCACCATATTGTCGTGCTGGACCTTGGTGGTCACGAACAGTTCACTGCGCGGCACCCCCAAAGCGGCAAGGGCACGGCCGACATCAGCCTCGTTGCCGTAGATCTGGGCGGTGTCAAAGGCCCGGTATCCGACTTCGGCCGCAGTCGCGACCGTGGCCATCAGCTGCTCTCCACCGAGCGGGAAGGTCCCGAACCCGCGCTGACGGACGGCGGTGAAATACGGATTGTCCGTGGTGTTCAACATGATCTTAAGCTCCTCCCTGACGACACGCATGCTCAGCGTCGCCCGCATGCTGGATGAAGTCGGCGGCCCGGACGGTCGTCCGCGCCGCCACTGCAATCACGAAGCGAAGAACTCCAGCATCACCTTGGCCAGCTTCTCCGGCCGCTCCAGCGCCATCGAGTGGCCGCAGTCGAGTTCTACATACTTGACGTGGTCGCAGACCCGCTCCATCTGCCGCCTGCTTTCCTCGCCGACGAAATACTGGCTGCCGATGGTCAGCACCGGCATCGTCAGCTTGGTCTTGGCCCAGCGGTTGCCGTCGTCGATGTTCTTGAACGTCGCCCGGTAGACCTCCAGGATCGCCCGCAGGCCGCCCGGCGCTGCCGAGCAGCGCGCCCATTCGTCCACCGCCGTCTCGTCGATGGCCGACGGGTCATAGGTCTCGTTCTTCATCCAGGTCGACCAGAACAGCTTCTCCCGGCCGGTGATAAGCAGTTCCGGGAAATCGCGGACGTGGAAGAAGTTGACGTGCCAGATCCAGCGGTTGGTCTGGACGTTCTCGGCCTTGAGATCGGACCAGGCTTCCAGGTTGAATCCCGGCAGCAGCATCTCCCCGAACGACAACTTGCGGACATTCTCGGGATGTTCGGCAGCGACAGCGTAGGCGAAAGCCGCGCCCCAGTCCTCGCCGGCGATGTTGAAAGTCTTGTGTCCGAGCCGGTCCATGAGCGCCACGATGTCGTCCGCGATCGTCTTCATGTCGTAGCCGTCGAACGGACGCTGGCTGTCGCCGAAGCCCCGTACATCAGGCGCAATGACAGTGAAGTGCTTGCTGAGGAGCGGTATGACGCGGTGCCAGTAGTACCAGGTCTTCGGCACGCCATGCAACAGCACCAGCGGCTCGCCGCTGCCGGCCATGACATAGTGAAGACGTACACCGTTGACGGTTTCCCGTCCGTGGTAGAGCGGCTTGCCTTCGTGGTCGACGACGTCCTTGGGTTCCATTTTTTTCTCCTGGGTTGAAACGGTATTGGGGATGCCAAGTCTGGCGGTTGGTGGCGCTTACTTGAGGACGCCGTAGAGAATAACGGCTCCGACCAGCAGCCCGAGGTAGAGCGGCAGTCCTTTCATCACCCGCACGTCCCGCACCGAGTGCTCGCGCTGTCCGCTGACTGCGACGACGACGATGACGATCAGGCCGGTGACCATCAGGTGGGTCCAGGGGTTGACGTTCACGAGGTTCAACACGTTCGAGACCAGCGCCATGATCATGACGCCTATCCCGGTGCCGACGATGGTGCCTTTGCCCCCGCTGAGCATGGCGCCACCGACGACCACGGCCGCGATTGCCTCGAGTTCGTAGCCGGTGCCGAAATTCGGGTCCGCAGTGCTGAGTTGTGCCATGCCGAGGACACCTGCCAGTCCGGCCAGCAGCCCGCTGATGACATAGACGGCCATCCGATAGGCGCGGACATTCACGCCTGACGCATAGGCAGCCTCGTCGTTGCCGCCGACCGCATAGAGCGTGCGGCCGAACACTGTGCGGGCGAGGATCATTTGCCCCACCGCCAGCACGATGACGACAATGACGATCGGAACCGGGATGCCGAAGAGACGGCCATGCGCAAGGTACGAGAGTTGCGGCAGGTTCAGGATGATCGGCTGCGCCTGGGTCAGTTCATAGCCGACGCCACGCGCGATGGTGAAGGTGGCCAGCGTTGCGATGAAGGGCTGCAGTCCGGCAGTGACGACGCCGAGGCCGTTGATCGCGCCGAAGAACGCACCTGCCAGAAGGCTGGCCAAAATCACCGCGTAAATTCCTTGGTCGGCGAACCCGGCGCCGACGACCGCCGAGGCAGCCATCACGGTGCCGACCGACAAGTCGATACCGCCGCGCCCAGACAAGATCACCAGCGTCTGCCCGACAGCTATCAGGCCGAGCGGAGCACTGATCCGAAGCACGTTCGAGATGTTGGTGCCGGTCAGGAAGGCAGGCGACACGATGGTGCCGATGACTATGAGTGCAACAAGACCGGGCAGCATCCCGGTCGCCCCAAGCAACCGCTTCGCCGTGTCCAGCGATGAAGCCTTGGGCTGGGCGCCCTTTGCCGACAGGGTCTGGACTTTGGCCATTTTCAGTTCCTCCGAGTGAGACTCGCGTGTCGGCATAGTTTGGATGCGGGCTTGGTTGCGGGAGCCGGGGCGTCAGGCAGCTTCTGCCGGATCAAGCATGGCGAGGTGCAGCACCTCCTGTTCGGTGGCGGTGGACGCATCGACGGTTCCGACCAGCCTGCCGTTCCGCATCACCAGGATGCGCTGGCAAAGCCCGAGGACCTCGGGCAGTTCGGAAGAGATCATCAGGATCGCGGCGCCGTTTTCGGCCATGCGCAGGATCTGCGCATAGATTTCGGACTTGGCCTGCACGTCGATGCCGCGCGTCGGCTCATCGAGTATGTAGACCCGGGGCTTGCCGGTCAACCAGCGCCCCAGAACGACCTTCTGCTGGTTGCCGCCGCTGAGGTTTCGGACCCGGACGTCGACATTGGGTGCCTTCACCCCCGCCGCCGTCGCGACCTTTTGGCTGTAACTCTTGAGAGTTGCCTCACGGAAGAAGATGCCCTTGGCGAGTTCGAACAAGTGCGGCAGCACGATGTTGTCCGAAATGGTCCGATCCAGCACCAGCCCTTGCGATTTGCGCTCCTCTGGCACCAGAACGATCCCGGCGGCGATGGCGTCGGCCGGATTGTTGATCGTGACCTTCCGGCCATCGACCGAGACTTCGCCGCCGTCATGCGGGTCGATCCCGAAAATGGCGCGCGCCACCTCGGTGCGCCCGGCGCCGACAAGGCCTGCGAGACCGACGATCTCGCCGGCGCGAACCTCGAAGCTGATGTCGTGGAAGTCCGGCTGGCGCGTCAGTCCGGAAACCGACAGCACTACCTTGCCTTCCGACCCGACGACATGGCGGTCGCCGAACAGGCGCTCGATCGGGCGCCCGACCATCATGCGGACAAGGTCCTTCTCGGTGACCTGGCTCATTGGGCGGCTCTCGACCAAACGTCCGTCGCGCAGAACCGTCACGTCTTCTGCGACGAGCGGCAGTTCACGCAGCCGGTGACTGACATAGACGAGGGCAGCGCCTTCGGCCTTCAGCCGGTTCAGCACGACGAACAGGTTCTCGATTTCCGGATCGGTGAGCGCGGCGGTCGGTTCATCCAGGACAAACACGCGGCCCTTGAGGGCGATGCCGCGGGCGATCATCACCAACTGCTGCACGGCGGGGCCATGGCTGCCGAGCAAAGACGCCGGGTCGACGGCCAGCCCGAGACCGTCGAGCAGCACTCTGGTTTCGTGGTAGAGACGCCGCAGATTGACGAACGGGCCGCGGTGCGGCAGATGGCCAAGGAAGATATTCTCGGCGACCGAGCGATTGCCGGCAACCGAAATCTCCTGCGGTACCAGACTGATACCATGGCGATGTGCCTCGGCCGGCGAACGCAGCGTCACCGGGTGGCCGTCGACCAGAACCTCACCGTTGGAGGGCGAGAGCAGTCCGGACATGATTTTGACCAGGGTGGACTTGCCTGCGCCGTTTTCGCCGACCAGCGCATGACCGCGCCCCGCGGTGATGTCGATGCTGACATCTGACAGGGCCTGGACGCCGGGAAAGCTGCGGCTGATGTTTCGCAGCGACAGGAGGGGCGTGACCCCTCCCGTGCTGCCGGTGGTGGTACCCGGCGTGGCCATGATCAGCCTGGCCAGGTGTGCTGCAGCGCCTTGTCGGCGTTCTCGGGCGTGATCAGTGGCGGCTGACCGAGCAGGATATTCTTCGGAACCTTCATGCCGAGCACGTGGTAGATCGCGACGCGCAGGCCGATGTCGCCATGAACCGGAGTCCAGGGCGCTATCGCCGCGAAGGTGCCGGTTTTGACCGCCTCGATCGCAGCCTTGCCGTCGACGATCGAGTATTGCGGAATATCGGTCCGGTTGTAGTCCACGAGGGCCTGGTGCACGCCGACGCCAATCTCGGTGTATTGCGTGTACCAGGCGCCGATCTTGCGATCTTGGTTGGCCTGAAGGAAGTCGAGCGCGACCTTGTAGCCCTGACCGCGCGAGTAGTCGGTCGGTTGG
>JANMVS010000093.1:0-6272 GCA_031392885.1 Verrucomicrobiota bacterium | reverse complement strand
TCGGAGCGCAGATTCCAGAATTGCCGGCCCTCGAGCATCAGCCGGTAGGCCTCGGGGTTGACGACCTTGGTAACCCGCGCGGACTCCCCGAGCTTAAGCTGCAATTGCTGGGCGATGAGCCCGGCGATCTCATCCTGCACGGCGAAGATGTCCTTCAGGTCGCGCGTGAAGGTGTCGCTCCACACATGGAACCCATCCGCCGCCTTGATGAGCTGGGCGGTGATGCGGACCTTGTCGCCCTGCTTGCGCACGCTGCCTTCGACGATGTAGGCCACGCCAAGCTGTGACGCGATTTCGGGAATCGCGGTATTCATGCCCTTGAAGTGAAACGATGAGGTGCGGGCCGTCACCTTCAGCCCGGGGACCTTCGCCAGCACGTTGAGCAGCTCCTCGCTGATGCCGTCGGAGAAATATTCATTGCCCTTGTCGTCGCTCAGGTTGGCGAAGGCGAGCACGGCGACGGATTTGTCGTCCGCCAAAGGCGCAGCCGCGGTGCTCCGCGGAATAGGCGCCGCGGCATCGTCGGCTTGCTCGACGCGATCAGCTTCGGCAATCAGCCGCGCAAACTCCAGGTCGCCCCGCAGTGGCGCCCAGATGGGGTTAAAGCGCAGGTCGGCCGCCGTAAGGTAGACCGCGTGGAGCTTGCTCGACAGTAGCACTGCAATCTGTCGCATGGCCTCGGTCCGCTCCCCCAACGCCAGATATGCCCGGCTGAACCAAACCGGCACGAGCACGCCGGACTGGTCGGCCCGGACCATCTGACGCACGGTTGGAAGCAGTTTGCGCGCTTCGGCGGTGTCGCCCAGCAGCGCGAACAGCGTCAGCCGGCTGCCCAATGCCGTCAGGTCATTTGGGCTGGTCGCGAGGCGGGCCTCAGTCACCTTCAGGGCCGCGCGCCATTCGACGGCTGCCGCGTCGGGCCGGCCGGCCTGGACCAGCGCATCGCCGACGAGGAGGTCGCGCGGACCGCGATACGAAAAGTCGTCGAGCCAGTCGCGCGGACTGGCACGGATGGCGGCCAGGGCCAGGTCGGGCTCGTTGAGGTAGCGATGAACGAGGTAAGCGAAGATGCAGGCCCGAGTATCCTCCATCTCCGACTGGGAAATGCCTTGGAGCAGCGCATAAGCGCGATCGCGATCGCCCCGCAGGGAAAGGGCAAAGAACAACTCCATCAGCCGTGCCCCGGCAAACGAACGCTGCGCAATTGCCGCGCCCAGCGCTCGCTCTGCCTCGGAGGCCCGGCCGTCGAACCAGAGATTCATGGCCTTGTCGTAAAGGGCCAGGGGGTCGCCTCCAGGCAGGGCAGCCGATTGTTCATAGATCCGGTTAGCTTCCTCGTGGCGGTCGGGCACGTTGCGCAGCAACGCGCCCAGTGCCCGCAACACGCGCTGGTCGCTGGGTCGTTCGCGGAGCAGTGCACGCAAGGCGGCTTCCTTCTCCGCCATCTCGCGCACTCCGCCGATCATCAGCCCCGCTGCCTGGGCAAATCGGGCCTCGAATGACTGCGGATCGAGCCGCAGGGCAAGCTGCGTGGCTTCGCGTGCCTGTTCGCGGCGCTCGTCCGACAGATCCCACCCGCGCCCCCGGAAACGCTGGTGCAATTGCGCGTAGGCAGCCCAAACCTCCGCATCGCTACGATCCTTCGTAATGGCCTGTTTGAGCAATTCTTCGGCGAGCTTGAGGTCGTCCTTCGTCTCATCGAGTTGGAAGAACAATCGCCGTGCTTTCGCCACGAGCTCGCGCGCCTCGGAAATGGGCACGGCAACCGGCGCCACCGCCACCGGCTTTGGCTCCGAGCGGCGGGCCGACTGCCACATCGGACGCAAGGCATAGACCAAGGCGAAAATGATACCTATTCCCGCCCAAGCGTAGCCCAGCCACGCCGGTTTGGCTTTCCCTGGAGGCACGGCGACCTCGCCGCGTTCAGTGGGACGGGGGCATCCCGCCTCCATTTCCGAGCCGTCCAATAATTTCTTCACCCGCTGCGCAAAGGCCACGCCCGTCTCACCGCCCGGCAGACGTGTCCACTGGACCTCGGTGAATGAATCCGGCACATGCGCCTCCGCGTCGCGTGTGTCGTCGATCACCACGGGCAACAGGAATGCCCGGCCCTTCGCCATCAAATGCGTGCGCTGGTCGGCCAGCCGCCACTCGAGGCGGAAATATCCTTCTGTCCGCGACTGCGTGTTGGCCGAGATGATCGGGATCAGCAGCGCGCAGTCCTTGATCTGTTTCCGGATCTTCTGGTCCCACGCATCCCCGCCCACCAGCTCGCTCTGGTCGAACCACACCTCGACACCGGCGGCGCGCAGCGCGTCGCAGATGCGCTTCGCCGCCTCGGCGTCTTGCGAGGCGTAGCTGAGGAAGACGGCTTTGTTTTCGGTGGCGTTCATTTCTTCGCCCCCTGTTCCCGAAGCATCCGGGCCAGCGTGGCGCGGGCGACTTTATATCCCTCGGTGCAGGCAAGTTTTTCCAGCACCTGTCGGAATCGCGGATTGTCTCGGAGCGGATCGAGCATCGGGTCCCAAAAAATAATCTGCCGCATGATGGGACTCGTCCGCTCCAAAAAAGCATAGGCTTCATCCGTCCGGCCGAGCGCCACCAAAATAAAACCATTGGAGGGATCATCCGGGCGAAGCTTGAGCATCTCGACCGCCAACTGTTCAGCCTCGCGCTGCCGACCCAAGGCGCGCAGGCACTCGATGGCTTCATGCACGATAAAACCATCCCAGCCCAACTTGAGTCCGGGCAGTGCGGGCAGGAGGACGGATTCGGCTTCTGCCCGGCGACCGAGTTTCATCAGGAGAAATGCGCGGCGCACCGAGACGCGCCCAGTCCCCGCTGATGTCAACCCCGCCATCCGTTCGATCAGTGCCAGCGCCTCGCCATATCGCCGGGCGTGCAACAGAAACCAGGAGGCATCCCACAGGATGAAAGGTGCCAACGGATCGAGCTCCAACGCGCGCTGATAACCGGCGAGCGCATCATCGAGCCGGCCCCCGCCCGACGCGAGATCGGCGTTCCAATCGATGACGGTGGCGTTGTTGGGTTCCAAGACCAGCGCCTTGGCAAAGAGTGTCCCGCTCTCGCTCCACCTCAGTTCATCCATCGCGATGTGGCCCAGCGCCGCGTAAGGCTCGCCCAACGTCGGATCCAATTCGATCGCGCGCCGGGCCGCCTGCGAGGCGCGTGCCTGGAGATCGCCCAGCGCTTCCCCGCGGTTCCGCTGGTAGGATCCCTGGATCGACTGCAAACTGGCCAGCGCCGCATAGGCCGGTGCCCACTGCGGATCGAGCTTCACCGCCTGAGAAAACAGCTCTCCGGCTCGGGCGAAACCTTCGGTCGAACGCAGGGCCCAGAAATGACGGCCTTCGAGCAACAGCGCCAGCGCCTCGGGATTGACCTGATGTTCGACCCGCGCGACCACGCCCATTTGCACCGAGAGATTTTTCGCGATCAGCCCGGCAATCTCATCCTGCACGGCAAAAATGTCTTTCAAGTCGCGCGTGAAGGTGTCGCTCCACACATGAAAGCCGTCCGTGGCCTTGATGAGCTGAGCGGTGATGCGAACCTTGTCTCCCTGCTTGCGCACACTGCCCTCGACGACGTAGGCCACGCCGAGCTGCTTGGCGATCTCCGGCACCGGCACCTCCTTGCCCTTGAAATAAAACGCCGATGTCCGCGCCGAGACCTTCAGCCCCGGCACCTTGGCGAGAACATTGAGCAACTCCTCGCTGATGCCGTCGGAAAAATATTCGCTGTCGTGCGCCGCGCTCAGATCGGCAAACGCGAGCACGGCGACGGATTTGTCATTCGCCAAGGACTCAGTCGCCGCCGCGCCGGAGGTCTTCGCGGGCGCGGTCATCATTTCCCGCAACCAGCTCTCGCCGCGCGCGATGATTTCCTGGAAGCGAGGATTATTCCTCGCGGGATCGAAGACCGGGTCATACTTCATCGTCAAAAAGGCGGTCGGCCAGCGGTCTCGTTTGCGATCGATGAGCTTGTCCAGCGTCGCGATCGCCTCGTCGACGCGGCCGAGCAGCACGCACGTCTGCAAATCGGGCATCTCCGCGCGCCCCAATTCGCGGGCGGTGTCGAGCTGGCGCGCCGCCTCCGTCTGGTCGCCCAGGCAGGCCAGCAGCCGGGCGCGATGAAACATCAGGCGGGCCTCGTGCGGATTCTGGGCGATCCGCTCGTCGAGCGCTTTCAACGCCACGCGAAACTCCACCTCGGCCGCCCGCGGCTTCCCGGCCAGTCGCAGGGCCATGCCCGCCAGATGGCCGCGCAGGCCAAAGTAGCGCCCCTCCTCGAGGATCTCGCGCGAAATACCGGCGAGCACCGCGAGCGCGGCTTCAGGCTCCCGCGAGTAATAACGAACCTCATAAGCGATCTCCGCGGCCCGATCTTCCCGCAGAATGGACGCCGGGATTTGTTGCAGAAAACTCCGCGCCGCCGCGAGGTCGCCGCTAGTGTAGAGCGCCATCAGTTTCAAATTGTAGCCATCCGCCGTCGGCTTGAGCGCCAGCGACCGGTTCACGAGCGCGAGCAATTCCGGCAGTTGGTTGCGCACCCAATACACCCAGGCCACCTGCACCATCGCCAGCGCATCGCCACCCGGCAAGGCGTTGGCGCGCGCGAGCCAGCGCTCCGCCTCCGCGACATCCTGGCCTTTCCCCTCCTCGACGTTGATCAGCAGGCGCAGCACGCGCGCGTCGTTCGGATTTCGCTCCACCAGGCGCACCAGCCGCGCCTTCGCGGCCGTCACGTTATCTTCGGCTTGAAGCTCGAACACCGCCATCGCGAGAGCCGCTTCGAACGACTCGGGTGCCAGTCGGGTCGCCCGCTCCACCTGGCTGCGGGCGGCCGACCGCTTCTGATCGGAACTCTTGGCGTAGTTCCAAATCAGGCTGATGTTGGCGCGCGCCAGCGTCGCCCAGATTTCGCCGTCGTCGGGACTGAGCGCGGTAGCGCGTTCGCACAACTCGTAGGCGATCTTGAAATTTTCCTGCACCGCGAGCGGATCGTCGTCGATCAACGCGCGGGCCTGGCGCTCGAGTTTGCGCGCCTCTGTGAGCGGCGCGGCGGCGGCGGGCGCGGATTTTGCGGCGGCATTGGCCGCGGCGGTCTGGACATTCGCGAGCAGCTTCGCGATTTCATCGGGGCTGCGATGCGGGCGAAGCGCGATATAAGCGGCGACGGCGATGAGGAGCGCGGCGGCGGCGATTGCAGGGATGGACCATGAGCGCGACGGCGGTTTGATTGTAGGAGCGGCTTTATGCCGCGATGGCTCGGAAGAATCGCGGCGTAAAGCCGCGCCTACAGGTTCCGATCCGCTCAAGAGTTTTTGCACCCGCGCGCAAAAAACCTGCGGCGTCTCTCCGCCGGGCAGGCGCGTCCACTGCACGGCGCGAAATTCCGTGGGCACGCGCGCCGCCGCATCAGATGTCGCGTCAATCACGACCGGCAGCAGGAACGGTTGGTCATGCGCCATCAGGTGCGACCGATCGACCGCCAATTTCCATTCGAGCCGGAAATAACCTTCCCCGCGCGCTTGCGTCGCGGCCGAAATCACCGGCACAAACAGCGCGCACGAACCGATCTGCCCGCGAATCTTCGCGTCCCACGAATCCCCGCCGACCAGCTCGCTCTGGTCGAACCACACCTCGACGCCGGCGGCGCGCAGGGCTTCGCAGATGCGCTTGGCGGCCTCCGCGTCCTGCGAGGCGTACGACAAGAACACCGCGCCGTGAGGTGCGGAACGCTCAACGTTTAACGCGGAACTCTCAACGCTCAAGGTGCCTCCGTGTGGAGGGCTCGCGTCCCTGCGAGCCGCGGTCCGCAGAGACGCGGACCCTCCAGAGTTGAACTTTCATTACGGTCATTGGGCGTTAAGCGTATAAAATTAAACGTTGAGCGTTCACCTCAACCTCTCCAGCCCGCACACGGTCAATTCCAGGCCCTGGGCGCGCTTGGCATACGATCGGCCGGCGAGCGGCGTGAGCAGATAGTTGTCCCCTTTCGGATAATACGCGCGGAAGGTCTTGAGCGCCGCCGGGTCAAATTCGCCCACGCTCCACTTGCACTCGTAGGCGTCGACGGCATCCCGGCCGCGCGGGCGCACGAAATCCACTTCGCGGCCGGCCTTGTCGCGCCAATAGCGCACGGGCTCGCCGGGCCACTGCGCCTGAAATGCCTCCACGACCAGGTGCTCCCATAACAGTCCCCGGTCGGCGGGCCGCAGGGGATCCCAGCCGCGGGCGAAACTCACGAAG
>JANMVS010000092.1:0-2230 GCA_031392885.1 Verrucomicrobiota bacterium | reverse complement strand
CCGCTGCGCTATGGGGTGTTAACCCACGCTGGGTTACACCCCACAGAACAAAGCCCCATGGTGATGTATCCTGCCGACCGTCACAATATGCCAGTCAGCCATCCAACAACCCACATCCACCATGGCTAAGAAAAGCAGAGGTGGTCGCATGACCGCTGCCAAGAATCGCGCCGCGAAATCGGCCGGAGGCACGGGCCTGATCACGAATCGCCCGGCCGGCCGGACGATCATTAAAACCTGAAGACAGGCAGCAATTATCTTGCCAGCTAAGGCCGTCTCACGACGGCCTTTTTTACTCAGGCCGCCGCCGGGGCCCGGGTGGGCAGGGGAATGCGCACCTCGATTGCCGTGCCGGCGCCGCGAGCGGATTTGATCTTGAAGGCGCCGCCCACATAGCTCGCCCGCTCGCGCATGCTGAGCAGACCAAGGCCGCCCTTTCTTTTTCGTCTGGCCGGGTGATGCTCCGGGTCGAAGCCGATCCCGTCGTCCTTGATCGCCAGCTGCACAAAGGTGCGCTGCCGGAGGGACACGGTCACGTGGCGGGCGCGGGCGTGCTTCTCCACGTTCCGCAAGGCTTCCTGGAGAATGCGGTAGAGCGTCAACTCGGTGTCGGTGGGCAGCCGCGCGGTCAGCTCCCCGCAGGCCAGCTTGACTGATACGCCCGTCCGCTCCGCGAACTCCTTGCTGGTGGCGCGCAGGGCGGCGACCAGGCCCAGCTGGTCCAAGACACTGGGCCGCAGATTATGCGAGATGCGCTCCACTTCTTCGGCCGTCTGGCCGGCCATCGCGCGGAGTTTCATCGCCGCGCCCTTCGCCGGTCCGTCGCGCGCCGAAAGGCTGTTCACCAGCGCCTGACTGTGAAAGAGGATGCCGCAGAGCAGCTGGGTGATGCCGTCGTGCAATTCGAGGGCCACCCGCCCGCGCTCGGCCTCCTGCACCTGCACCACGCGGTGCGTCAAGGCCCGCAGCAGTTCCTCGGTCCGCCGGGCCTCCGTCAGGTCCGTCACCACCATGCCGATGGCCGCGCGATCGACCCCCTGCCGGGCTGTGGGACGAAGGGAGATTTGCACCGGCATTTGCGAACCGTCGCTGGCGTGAAGGCGCACTTGGATTTTGGAGCCGGATTTGGCCGTTCGTTGCAGGAGCGGTCGCAGCGCGGCCCGGTCCGCGACGGAGAGAAAGCGGCGAAAGGAACTGCCCATCACCTGCTCCAGCGGGCGCTCGACCATCCGGGCGAAGCACTGGTTGGCGTAGAGAATCACCGCGTCCGCCGTCAGCGTCAGCGCCCCTTCGTTCATGGATTCGATGAGCACGCGGTAGGCGTGCTCGGCGCCTTCCAACGTGAACACTTGCGGACCCTGTTTGCCCGCGACCACCACCGTATCCACCTCACCGGTGCGGATGGCGCGGAGCGTTTCCTCGGCATCCGCGAGACGCGCGCGGAGTTCGGCGAGTTCGCGGGAGGGCGCGGGGCGGGAGGAGGGTTGGCCCCGGGCAGTTTTCAAAGTGCAATTTTACCTTCTGGGCTCAAGTCCAGCTCGGCGAACAGGCCGGTGGTGTTCGCCAGGTTGCCGATGAACCGGCGCACGGGCTTGGGGAATTCTTTGATGAGCGTCGGGGTCGCGACGATCTGGTTGGCGCGCGCCAGATTAGGCTGCTGATAGATGTCGATCACTTCCATGGTGCTGTTGTTTTTCAGTTCCGTTGCGCACAGCTGACGGACGCGCAGGACGGCTTGGCGCGAGCGGGCCGTGGCCCCCGCCACGAACAGGCGCAGGACGTATTTGTCCTGGGCCCGGGTGTTCGGGAGCTTCACCGAGGCTGGCTTCGTGCGACGGGGGAGTTTTGTCTTCCGGATCTTCATCTCGGTTAATTAGCCGGGCGCAAATCCAAGCCGACGAGCACGCGATCGGTATCGGAAAGGTTGCCAAGAATGGTTCGCACCGGCTTCGGCAACTTGCGCACCACAGTGGGCACGGCCAGGATCTGGTCGCCTTTGGCCAGATGGGGATGCTTCACCAAATCAATCACCGTGATGCGATAGCGGCCTTTGAGCTGGCTTTCGCAAATCTTCTTCAGGTTCGCGAACGCCGTCAGCGATTTGAACGTCTGGCCCGTCACGTACAGGCGCAGTTGCCAGAGTTTGCCCGGACGGCGCGGTGCGGCGGCGGTGCGGTGTTTCATAGTTTTGGTTTTCATCAAGCTTTTCTCCCCGTCCTGGGTTTGCCCG
>JANMVS010000090.1:0-4097 GCA_031392885.1 Verrucomicrobiota bacterium | reverse complement strand
TCGTCATCGAACCCGGATTTTGGATTGAATACGCCACGTTGATTGCAAGTCCGACAGGCTGCTAGCCCCATGCATGAGGTCAAAGACACGCAACGCGCCCTCGTCCGCATCGGTTTTGATGGCAGTGTCCACAAGACCTTTCGCGGTCCCGAGGCCTTTGTGCGCTTTGAAAACGAGGTGAAGGTCCTCCGCTATCTCGAGCAACGCGGCTGTGATTTCGTGCCGCGCCTGCTGGAGGTGGATGAAACCCACCTCAAGATCACCACCACGAACTGTGGCTCACGGGTCGACCAGCTGAATGGGGAAAGGATGCAGCAGCTTTTTGCCGAGTTGGAAACTTTCGGCGTCCGCCACGACGATCCGGAACTGCGGAATGTCACCTACCGCCGGGGCGACGGGCGTTTTTGCCTGATCGATTTCGAGTTCGCGACGCTGAACGCGGAAGTGGCCGCCCACCCCGGTCCGCCGCCGCCCACGCTCCGTTGGTCGGGCCTCTCCCATCGGGGCCACGTGCGCCCCAACAACGAGGACACCTTTCTGGCGCTCGAGTTCGACGGTCACGAGGTGCGCTATCTCGGCAAGACCGGCGAGGCCTCGTGGGCCAAAGCGGACTTTGTTTTCGCCGTGAGCGACGGCATGGGGGGCGCCCAATCCGGGGAATTCGCCAGCCGCATCACGATCGACAAGATCACCGGCCTGATGCCGAAAAGGTTCCGGGTTGCCGCCCCGGGCCCGAACAGTGGTTATGCCGGGATTCTCCTCGAGGCGTTTCATGCGATCCATGAGGATCTGATCAACCTCGGCAAGTCCTATGAGGAATGCCGGGGCATGGGCACCACCCTCAGCTTGTGCTGGCTCACCCCGGGTTGGGCCTATTTCGGCCACATCGGCGATAGCCGGATCTATCACCTGCCCCGCGGTGGCGGACTGCTCCAACTCACGCATGACCACGGTCATGTCGGCTGGCTGCGGCGCGCCGGTCGGGTGACCGAACGCGAGGCCCGCGACCACCCCATGCGCAACGTCCTCCATCAGTCCCTCGGCGCCGAGCATCAGTTCATCGATCCGCAATTTGGCGCCGTGCCCTGCACTCCCGGCGACCGTTTTCTTCTCTGTTCCGACGGCCTGATCGAAGGCCTATGGGACCGGCAGTTGGAGGAAATTGCTCGCGAGCCCAGCCCGGTGCCGGTGGCCCAGCGTTTGGTTGAGGCGGCCCTGGAGCGCGCCGGTCGGGACAACATCACCGCCCTGGTTGTCGAAGCATTGGTAAGTACGCTTTGATCTGTTGGTCGGACTTGATGCCCGACAATCTGTTTTGCCGGGCGGGGATATACCCACCCCAACAATAATTCATCCCTTTCATGACCCTCGTTTTTGTCTACGGCACGCTGAAGCACGGTTGTTGCAATCATCATTACCTGACCGGCCAGCAATTTCTGGGCGAAGCCCGCACCGCACCCGGCTTCACCCTCTATTCGCTCGGGGATTACCCCGGTTTGGTTCACTCTGGCGATCCGACCCGGCAGGTTACCGGCGAAATTTGGTCGGTCACAGAACTTTGCTTGGCT
This sequence comes from Verrucomicrobiota bacterium, assembly GCA_031392885.1. Classification (GTDB taxonomy): domain Bacteria; phylum Verrucomicrobiota; class Verrucomicrobiia; order Opitutales; family Opitutaceae; genus Lacunisphaera. The sequence continues at coordinate 2,529 of JANMVS010000090.1, read as the reverse complement.
CAGCTCGACCAACTGGAAGGCGTCGGGGAGCAACTTTATAAGCGGGTACCCATCAGCCTTGCCCCACCCTTCGACCAGACGGCGGCCGAGACCTATGTTTATCTGCAGGGTATTGCCGGACGGACGGAGCTGGGCTCGGACTGGCGGGATAATACAAATCGCCCTTAGCATTAGATCGAGCCGAAGGTAGGGCGCGGATTCCGCTCCGCGCCGGGCGCGCGCCACGGACAACGGCGGGCAGCGGAATGCCCGACCCACCAGTGCTGGCGCATTAAAATGTAATTTCTAAGGGCGACTGGCATAAATCGGGGCTTTGCTGGTGGAACGTGGCCTCCGGACACGTTGCCCCGGAGGGTCATCAATGAAACGCATCCAAACTCCGCGTTCCACTTGGGCGACTCTATCGGACTGTCGCCGTCACTCACCGCCATCCGTGCCATCGTACAGCAGTTCGCCGGTTGCCTGATCGAAAATCAGGACGTCTGAAGGTCCAATTATCAGACTACGACTATGGCGGTCATGCCAAATCACATAGTAGATTTTTCGGTTGAGTAGCCGGTCCATGTCGTAGCCGAGAAAATGGGGTGGGAGGCCATAGGATATCTGAAATACTAATGTATCCGTTCGCTGCTCCAGATACTCCCTCACCTTCGGATGTAGGGTCGTGAGCAGTTGCCGGAAATCGGCCTCGGTCGTGGGACGTGGACGCTTCACGGTTTCTTTCCCTCGATCCGCTTGATCTCACGGTCAAAGTCCGAGAGGTACGCCGCATCCTGCCGCCGCCGGTAGACCTCGAATTCCCCTTCCGCTTTGAGCTTCGCCTCCAGCGCGCTCACTTTGCCCTTGTCCCGCAGAATCGGGTAGTTCGATAGCTCCAGAAAGCTGTGCAGGAACTTCACCCAGTCAGTCATCTTCATCAGGATACCCCGCTCGGCCCGGTTTTCTGCCAGGTCCAGGTAGGCAGAGACGATCCGGTTCAGTTCCTTCACATGCGCTGCGCTCAGGTAGTTCTTCGCCACGGTGACGTCGGACTTCAGAATCTTGCCCCGGGGCGCGTGCTTCCAGGTGGTCAGGCCCAGATAAATCTTCTTTGCATCGGCGGCGGCATAGATCAGTTCCGCCGCCGTCTGCCCGGTGATCGCCCAATGCAGCTTGTTCTGCACCGTGGCAAAGAACTCCTTCGTCACCGGCGCGTCGGCGCTGTAATCCACCGCCAAGGCGTAGATATCCGTGAGCTTCTGGTAAAACCGCCGCTCGCTCGCCCGGATTTCCCGGATGCGCTCCAGCAGCTCGTCGAAATAATCCCGTCCGAACACCTGCTTGCCCTGCTTCAGGCGTTCATCGTCCAGCACGAAGCCCTTGATCATGTATTCCCGCAGCGTCTTCGTCGCCCAGATGCGGAACTGCGTGGCCTGGTAACTGTTCACCCGGTAGCCCACCGCGATGATGGCATCGAGGTTGTAGAACTCTACTTCGCGCGCAACCTCCCGGTCCCCTTCGGTGCGAACTGTTTCCATTTTGGAAACAGTTGCCTCCCGCGTCAGCTCCCCCATCGCGAAGATGTTTTTCAGGTGCTTGTTGATGGCTGGGACCTTGACGCCAAAAAGCTCCGCCAGGGCCTTCTGAGTCAGCCAGACCGTTTCGCCCTGCAGGTAGACATCCACCTTCACGGCTCCGTCCGGGGCGGTGTAGAGGAGAAACTGGTTTTGGCTGCTCATCGCGTGGTTGGGAGGGGCTCCATCTTCATGACTTTCGATTAGGGACGCGTGTGCAGGCCTCAAGATCATATTCATCAAATACCACCTCTGCCACCGCGTATGGCGGGCCGGCATACCAAGTGACATCCTCGGGGTGATCCAGTTTGATGGCAATTATGGTGCGAGTCCCAACATCGGTACAACGCCATCGACCGTTGCCAGACACGAATTCTGTTCCGATCTTGAAATTAGAGTGCTTCATACATGATCGACACAGGAGGCATGTTCCGCCGGAACTCGCAACGGTCGATGGCAACTGCGCGGCAGTTGAAATCGGCGGGAAACCCAGTGGCATCAATCCCGTAAATCTGAACGGTCGGGTCGGGTTCGCCAATCATGGCACTACTCCAGTGGCGGCAGGGATTTGACCAGCTTAACCGTCTCCACGCTGACGGTCACAACCTGGCCGACCAAACGGACGATATACTCCTCATCATCCGCCCGGTTGGGGTCGCTGCTGATGTCGTCGGGGTTCTCCTTGCTGCGTTCCACCCGGTACTGGTCGATCACCCATTCCAGGGCTGAGCGGTTGCCGAGCCGGTAGTCGGACACCTCCGCGGGGATGCCTGCGAGGGTCAGCCAGTCGTTGTAGACGAGCTCGGTCTTGTCCTTGGACAACTTCATGCGTTCGACGCGCCAATCGGGCTTCACCCCCTTGGCCACGGTGCGCTTCAGCTTGAATTCTTTCTGCGACTCGTAACCGGTGTGCAGTGCCGCGAGCTTCTCGCCCGCCTTGGCGAACGCGGCAAAGTCGGGCGCAAACGGGATGCGA
>JANMVS010000072.1:0-4291 GCA_031392885.1 Verrucomicrobiota bacterium | reverse complement strand
AAGATCGGCCTGCTCATCGGGCCTGGCGGCAAGACAATCCGCCGTATCACCGAGACAACCGGTGCGCAGATCGACATCGCCGACGACGACTCCGGCAAGGTCTTCATCTACTCGAACAACGCCGACGCCATGAACCGTGCCGTGCAGGAAATCGACGCCCTTTGCGGCGGCGGTTCCCAGATCGAGATCGGTAAGATCTATACCGGCCGCGTGACCGGCGTGAAGGAGTTTGGTGCGTTCGTGGAGTGCATGCCGCGCAAGGAAGGCCTCGTGCACATTTCCGAACTGGCTGACTTCCGCGTGCGCCGCACCGAGGATGTCGTCAAGATGGGCGATTCCATCACGGTCAAGTGCGTCGGCATCGACGAGCGCTCCGGCAAGGTCCGTCTCAGCCGCAAGGCCGCGATGGCCGAGCTTGAGGCCCAGAAGCAGGCCGGTGGTGGCGAAGCCGCCCCCGCTGAGGCCGCCGCCCCCGCCCAGTCATAAGGTAGGGCGAGTCTTCCGGACGAGCCGCTCAATTCCTCCAAAGCTGCGACACCCGTCGCGGCTTTTTTCTTTCCGTCTCCGATTTACCATCTAGCTTCCAGACTTTGTGTCATCACCCGCCCATAAAGCCCTCCGTCCCATCGCCATGTTAGAGGCGTTCAAGGGATTGGTTGTGCTCATTGCCGGCTTCGGTCTGCTGGGTTTCCTGAATCGCGACAACGAGGTGTTCGCCGAGCAGATCATCCGCCATCTCCATCTCGATCCGGCCCAGCATTACGCGAAATTGTTCATCATGACCATGGCGCAGGAGAGCGACTCGCAACTGATGGTCTTTGCGGTGTTCGCCGCGTTTTATGCCGCCGTGCGTTTCGTCGAGGCTTACGGACTCTGGCATGAGCGGCGCTGGGCGGAGTGGCTCGCCGCCCTTAGCGGTGGCGTCTATGTGCCCGTCGAAATCTACGAGCTGATCCACCGGGCCACTTGGTTCAAACTTGGCGCGCTGGTGATCAATTTCGCCGTCGTGGCCTACATGGTCTGGCTGCTCACGGAGAACCGCCGCAAGCAGGCCGCCGCGGAAAAGAAGCTGACAGCCGAGGGTTGATTGCCGTTATTTCCGCCGCGGCATGAAGCTTCTGGTCACCAACGACGACGGCATCAACTCGGTCTTTCTGCACGAGCTGATCTTCGCCCTCAAGGCCGCGGGTCATGAACTGTACGTCGTCGCCCCCGTCAACGAGCAGAGTTGGACCGGCGCCTCCAAGACCCGCAACCGCCCGGTCAAGTCTGATCAGGTGGACCGCGGCTTCGGCTGCCCAACCTGGATGGTCGACGGCACGCCGTCCGACTGCGTCAACATCGCCATCGCTCATTTGTTACCGGAAAAGGTGGCAGGGGTTGTCAGCGGCATCAACGTGGGCTTCAATTGCTCGCTCGGTTTTATCCTCGCCAGCGGGACCGTCGCCGGAGCCTGGGAAGGCGCATTGCACGGCCTGCCGGCCATGGCCGCCTCCCAAGATCTTTCAGAGGAAGTCTACGCGCACCTCAAGGAACAAGGCGGCTCCCCCGTTGGCGCGATGCTCGCCACCCTGAAGATTTCCGCCGCGCACGTTGCGCGGATGGTTACGCCGCTCCTGGACGGTGCCCCGGCCAACAGTTTCACCGTCCACAACCTGAACTTCCCTTATCCCTGCCGGCCCGACACCGCCGTGCGGCCCACGGTCCCAGCCCAGGTGCAGGTACCCGGCCTCTTCAGCCCGCAAGCAGACGACGGCTCCCACCGTCTCCTCTGGGGCAACATCATCGACGTTTCCCCTGCCGAGCCCTTGACCGATGTCCGCTGCCTTGCGCAGGGCAACATCAGCCATACAACCTTGGACTACCGCCGGCTGGGCCACCCATGAAACTCGTCATGTTCGACATGGATGGCACGCTGACCGACGCATTTGCCATTGAGGAAAACTGCTATGTGCGGGCCATCCAGGATGCGCTCGGCATCCCGGATGTCCGCATCGACTGGCACTCTTACCCACACACCAGTTCCACCTACTGTCTGGATACCGTCATGCAGCAGGCCCGCGGTCGCCTACCCACGCCGGATGAAGCGCGGGCCGTGCAGGCCCGAGTGATCGAAATCATGGATGAGACCACGCGCCGCCACGGCCGCCGGACCCGGGAGGTGCCCGGGGCCGCTGCTGCTGTGCGCGAGTTGCTGCGCCTGGGTTATGGTGTGGCCATCGCTTCCGGCGACTGGGAGGCGACCGCCCGGCACAAGCTGGCCTCCGGTGGCATCCCGTTTGAAAACCTGCCTGCCGCCTACAGCGACGTGGCGTATGCCCGCACGGATATCATGCGCGCTGCTTTGGCCCGCGCTGCCGCCCACTACCGCTGTGCCAGCTTTGAGCGGATCGTCTATATCGGGGATGCCGCATGGGACGTCCAGGCCTGCCGCGAACTCGGCTGGCCATTGGTCGTCGTCGGCCAGAGCGCGGACGCCACCCGGTTCCTCTCCCTGGGCGTATCCCACATCATTCCACACTACCTTGAAATCACGGGATTTCTCACCGCCATCGAACAGGCCTCCAATCCGGGACCGACCATCTGACTCGGTCAGCCGTTTCCCGCCTTGGTCGCGCGTAGCCCGGCTCTTTCCGCCGACGACAGGAAGGCGATCTCAAGCGCGTTGAGCTGGGCCTGGCGAATCTCCGCCGGCGAGAGCCCGGCGGCGGGGGCCGCGACCGCATACTCGTGTGAGAGATTGATGCCACTGATCACCGGATCGTCCGTATTGATCGTCGCCAGCAACCCCCGGGCGAGAAACTGCTTCATCGGGTGGGCGGTGAAACTGGCCACGGTGTTCGTCTGTACGTTGCTGGTGAGGTTGATCTCCAGTCCGATGCGGTGTGCCGCGAGATGATCGAGCAGCGCCGGGTCGTCGATCGCCCGGATGCCGTGCCCGATGCGGGTTGCGCCGAGTGCGCGGAGCGCAGCCCACACGCTGGGCGCGCCGCCGGCCTCGCCGGCATGCACCGTGATCGCCCAACCGGCGTCGCGGCCGCGCTTGAAATGTTCAGTGAAGAGCTCCGCTGGCCAGTTTTTCTCGTCACCGGCAAGATCGAGCGCCGTCAGATGCTCCCGCTGTGTCAGTAACGCTTCAAGTTCGATCCGGCAGGCCTCAGGGCCGAACGTCCGGCTCAAGATTCCGATCAGCTTCACCTTTAGCCCTGTCGCCGCCCGCCCTTCCTCGATACCAGCCACGACGGCCTCGACCACCTTTGTCGGATCCAATTGGTTCGGGCCCGCCATGAAATAGGGGCTGAAGCGCAGTTCGAGGTAGTCGATGCCTTCGAACTTGGCATCCTCCACGTTCTCGCGCGCAATGCGCCGGCAGGCATCATAATCGCCCAGTACGGCGATCATCCAATGCAGCTTGTTCAGCCAGGCGACCAGGTCGGGCATCACCCCGACCACCTGCACGTGCGGGCGCAGGGTCTCGATCGTGTCGCCGGGCAGCTTGATGCCGTGCTCGCGGCCGAGGTCGAGGATCGTCTGCAGCCTGACGTTGCCGTCGAGGTGACGGTGCAGATCGATGAAGGGCAGAACGGTCTCCATGTCAGGCGACATCATCATCAGATCGTGGGACAGTGATGAATTTGGCCACCAAAAAAAACAGCCCGGCCAGGGCATAGCCCAGGGCGGCGCCCCCGGCCGGGAAAAGCGGGCGGCCCGGCGTCCACTGCCCGCTCAGCCAGGCCAGCACGGGCAGGTCGATCACGGTGTCGCGCCCGGTGAGCGCGTAGGAGTGCATCAGGCCGGTAAGCGCCAGCAGCGCGCCGATGCCACACCACGCCGCCGCCCTCCGCCACTGGCGGTCGACGATACACACCACGATGGCCGACCAGATCATGGCGCAATAAAGAAAGCCCTGCTCGAGTGCGAAGCCGCCGCCGAGGTAGGCGCCGGCTGCGTGGGCCGCTTGCAGCAAAGGCGCCCCGAGCACCGCCCCGCCCACCCCCAGTGAGGTCTTGACGATGAGCATGACCCACGCCGCCAGGGCCGGTAGCAGGCCCACAATGACCGCGGGGTAATATTTTTTGTCCGTCACCTCAAAGGCCTGCGCCGCAATAATGATGCCGATCCACAAAATGATCGCAATGCCCGCCTCCGCGGGAATGAGCCAGGTGAGTGCGGCCATCGAGCCGGTCAGGCAGACGAGGGTGATGCCCACCCCGTTCAGCACCGAGTAGCCCGCGCGGGCCCCGAGCTTTTTCCATGCCGGGTGGCCGATGTAGATCGAAGTCGGGAAGGG
>JANMVS010000050.1:0-3440 GCA_031392885.1 Verrucomicrobiota bacterium | reverse complement strand
TCCCGGACACCCGCGGGCTGAGAGTCGTCGAGCCCCGCCAAAATTTCGTGACGAGTGTGAAATATGCGGGCTAGCCCTGAGCCTGTCGAACGGGGCGACGGAGGGAGGCCGCGTTCCGCGCCAGTCAACTGCATCGCTACGGCTTAGCTCGAAACCCCGCTCTCGGCGGTGGGTGACTTGACCCGGAATTCGAGTTTGTCTCCGTTGCGGACGACCAGAATGGGTTCGCCTTCCTTGACCTCGCCGCGGAGCAGCGCCTCTGCCAGCGGATCCTCCAGATAGTGTTCGACCGCCCGGCGCAACGGGCGCGCGCCGTATTTCTCGTCGTAGCCCTTCTCGATGAGCAGGGTTTTCGATTCGGGGGAGAACTCAAGATGGATTTTGCGGGCGGCGAGCCGCTTGACCACCTTGCCGGCCTCGATCTCGACGATCTTGAGCAAATCATCCTTGTTGAGGGGACGGAAGACCACGAGGTCGTTGATGCGGTTCAAAAACTCGGGTTTGAAGATGCGCTTGGCCTCCTCGAGCACTTTTTCCTTCAACTTGTCCAGATCGTGGAAATCCGATCCGCCGGCGGCGGCGAAACCCATCGTTGTCTGGCGCTGGATGAGCTGCGCCCCGACGTTGGTCGTCATGATGATGATGGTATTCCGAAAATCCACCGTGCGGCCGAGCGAGTCGGTCAGACGGCCGTCTTCCATGATCTGGAGCAGCAGTTGCAGCGCATCCGGGTGCGCCTTCTCGATTTCGTCGAAGAGGATCACCGAATACGGCCGGCGGCGCACGGACTCGGTCAACTGGCCGCCTTCCTCATAACCCACGTAGCCGGGAGGCGAGCCGACGAGGCGGGAGACGGCAAACTTTTCCATGTACTCGCTCATGTCGATCTGGATGAGCGCATCCTGGTTTCCAAACATCAGCGCGGCCAGCTGCTTTGCCAGCTCGGTCTTGCCCACGCCGGTCGGGCCCATGAACATGAAGGAACCGATCGGGCGGCGCGGATCCTTGAGGTCCGCGCGCGAACGGCGGAGGGCGCGCGCGATGGCGAGGGTGGCCGGATCCTGTCCGACAATGAATTTCCGCAGCTCCACCTCGAGGGCGAGCAGACGCTCGCTTTCCTTTTTCTCCAGCCGGCTGAGTGGAATGCCGGTCCATTCGGCAACCACCACGGTCATCTGATCCTCATCGACGACAATGCGGTGTTCATCGCGGGTCTTCTTCCAGCCTTCGATCTGCTCCTCCTGCCTGGTGCGAAACTGTTTTTCCTGGTCGCGATATTTGGCCGCTTCCTCGAAATGCTGGGCGGCGATGGCCTGCTCCTTGAGGATGCAGACCTCGTCGATCTGCTTGCCGAGCGCCTCGATCTCGGGCGGGCGGTTGAGCGTGGTGATGCGGGCGCGCGACCCGGCCTCGTCCATGACGTCGATGGCCTTGTCGGGGAGGAAACGGCCGGTGATATAACGGTCGGACAGTTTGGCGGCGGCCTCGATGGCCTTGTCCGTGAAGGTGGCCTTGTGGTGCTCCTCATACTTGCCGCGGATGCCCTTGAGGATGAGAATGGTGTCGTCGACCGAAGGAGCCTCCACCTTAACCATCTGGAAGCGGCGGTCGAGCGCGCTGTCCTTCTCGATGTACTTGCGATATTCGTTCAGGGTGGTCGCGCCGATGCACTGCAGCTCGCCGCGGGACAGGGCGGGTTTGAAGATGTTCGAGGCGTCCATCGCCCCCTCGGCGGCGCCGGCGCCCACCATGGTGTTCATCTCGTCGATGAAGATGATGACATTCTTCGCGCGCTTGATCTCGTCCATCACGGCCTTGATCCGCTCCTCGAACTGGCCGCGGTATTTCGTGCCGGCGACCATCAGGGCGAGGTCCAGCGTGATGACCTTCTTGTCGGCGATGATCTCCGGGACGTTGCCCTTGGCGATTTCCTGGGCCAAGCCCTCGACGATGGCGGTCTTGCCCACGCCGGCCTCGCCCACGAGCACGGGATTATTCTTGGTGCGGCGGCAGAGGATCTGGATGACGCGGCTGATTTCCTTCTGCCGGCCGATCACCGGGTCCATTTCACCCTTGCGGGCAAGTTCGGTGAGGTCCCGGCCGAACGCTTTCAACGCCGGGGTCTTGACCTCTTTCTTGTCCTCCGCATTGCCGCTGCGCGGGGCGACTTCCTCGCCGCCACTGCCGCCGGCCGCCGCCGGCCCCCCCTCGGCGCCCGGACCCGAGGAAAATTGCGGATCGAGCTCGCGTAAAATTTCGTTGCGCGTGCGCTCGATGTCGATCTCGAGCGTCTTGAGGACCCGGGCCGCCACGCCCTCGCCCTCCCGCAGGAGGCCGAGCAAGATGTGCTCGGTGCCGACATAGGAATGGTTGAGCACCTTCGCCTCCTTGCCGGCGAGCGCCAGGACTTTTTTCACCCGGGGCGTGTAAGGAATGCTGCCCACCGGAGTCTTGGACTCCTGGCCAATGCCGACCTGCTTCTCCACTTCCCCGCGCACCGTCTCGAGATCAAGCCCCATTTTCTGCAGGACGCTGACGGCCACCCCCTGCCCCAGCTTGATCAAGCCGAGCAAAAGATGCTCCGTGCCCACGTAATTATGGTGAAAGCGGTCAGCTTCCTTGCGGGCCAAGGCGAGCACCTGTTGCGCGCGCGGCGTGAAATTGTTCATTGGTTCCATCGTGGGTGGGGGTCGGATCGGTTAGCGAAGGGTGTTACTGAAGTCAGGTGGGGACATTTTGGCAAATTCGGCCCGCAAACGTTCGGCCCGGAGCACATCGCGCTGGCCGGGCTCGAACGCACCTTTGGCCGCATGCTGCACATGGCCCGGCTGGCATTCGATGAAGAGGCGGTCAATCACCCCGCGCTGGGTGTCGGCGTAAACCCCCAGATCAATGCCCAGGCGAATGAGCGACAGCAGGTTCATGGCCTCTCCCGAGTTCAGCAGGTAGCCGTTCTGCAGGATGCCAAAGGCCCGTCCGATCTTGTCGTAAAGTTTTTTCGGGTCCGTCTCGATGAGCTTTTCGCGGGCGTTCAGTTCCTGGTCGACAATGGTGGTCAGCACCCCGTGCAGGTGCTTGATGATCTCCTCCTCGCTCTCCCCCAGTGTGGTCTGGTTGGAAATCTGGAAAATGCTGCCGCTGGCGTCCGAGCCCTCGCCGAAGAGCCCGCGCACGGCCATGCCGAGCTGGTTGACGGCGCGCACGACCTTTTCCATCTGGCTGGAGATGACGAGCGCCGGCAGGTGCATCATGGCCGAGGCCCGGATCCCGGTGCCGATATTGGTCGGGCACGCCGACAGGTAGCCCAACTTGGGCGAAAAAGCGTAATCGATGTGCTCCTCGAGGTCGGAATCGAGGGCATTGATCGTCGCCCAGACTTTCTTGAACTGAAAACCCGCGCGCAGCACCTGGATCCGCAGGTGATCCTCCTCATTGACCAT
>JANMVS010000560.1:0-1971 GCA_031392885.1 Verrucomicrobiota bacterium | reverse complement strand
AGCGTGGTAACTGGAGCGGACCAATGGGCCGCTCTCCACGGTGCCGAGTCCGGCCGTGAGGGCGAATTCCTTCCAATGCCTGAACTCCTCCGGCGGCACCCAGCGGTCGATCTTCCAGTGCTGCGGCGTCGGCTGCAGGTACTGGCCGAGCGTGAGGATATCCGTCTGGTCGCTGGCGATGTCGCGCAGGCACTGGGCGATCTCATCCTGGGTCTCGCCGAGGCCGAGCATGATGCCGGTCTTCGTCGTGAAACCGCGGCCTTTCGCGTGACGCAGCACGCTGCGGCTGCGGTCGTAGCGGGCCTGCACGCGCACGGGCTTCTGCAGGCGCTCGACGGTTTCGACGTTGTGGTTGAAAATGTCGGGCTTGGCGTCGAGCACGATGTCGACCTGGTCCAGGTTGCCCTTGAAGTCCGGCACGAGCACTTCCACGGCGCAGTGCGGATTCAGGTACTTGGTCGCGCGGATGGTCGCGGCCCAGACGCTGGCGCCGCCGTCCTTCAGGTCGTCGCGGGCGACGGAGGTGATGACACAGTGCTTCAAGCCCATTTTGGCCACGGCGTCCGCCACGCGGGCCGGTTCGCCGAGATCATACTCCGTGGGGCGCCCGGTCTGGATCGCGCAGAAATTGCAGGAGCGCGTGCAGATGTTGCCCAGAATCATCACCGTCGCGGTGCCGCGCGACCAGCATTCGCCGATGTTCGGACACTGGGCGCTCTGGCAGACGGTGTGGAGCTTGTTGTCCTCGACCAGCCGGCGGGTCGCCTGATAAGCGGGACCGGCGGGCAGTTTGGCGCGGAGCCAGTCGGGTTTTCGGTTGGTGGGTGTCATGGGACAGTTCAGAAAGTGGGAAAACTAACCACTAATGCACACTAATTCTCACCAAGCCTGAGTCAGTGCTTTTGGTGTATTCGGTCATTAGTGAGAAATATATCGGGGTTAGCACTACTTCGTTAAGTGACAATTCTCCGGGCTGAAAGTGTTGTTATTGGGGGCGGGGTGCCCTCCCCCCGTGCGGCATGCGCTACGCTGGGGGGTGGGGGACCCCCGCCCACAATTTACTTAACGAAGCAGTGTTAGTGGTTTCCAGAGAAAAACTCCGGCAGCCGCTGCCAGAACTCGGCGGCCAGCACGTGTTTCACCTCCGCGGGATCCAGCGCGCGGCCGAGTTCGGCCTGCAGCGAAGTGACGGTGCCATCGATGATGCCGCAGGGGACGATGCCGGCGAAGGCGGTGAGGTCGGTGTTCACGTTGAGGGCGAAGCCGTGAAGGGTGGTCCATTTTTTAACCGCGATGCCGATGGCGGCGATTTTCCGCGGACCGAGCCAGATGCCCGTCTTGCCGGCCCGGCGATCGGCGGCGAGCCCGAAGGTGCCGACGGTGTTGATGAGCACCTGTTCGATGAAACGCAGGTAGGCGTGCAGGTCCTTGCGCGGGGCGAGGCTGATGATCGGGTAGCCGACGATCTGCCCCGGACCGTGATAGGTGATGTCGCCGCCGCGGTTGGTCGTCACGACGTCGATGCCCCGGCGCACCAGTTCGGCCGCGTCCCACAGCAGATGCTGCTCGGCGCCGCTGCGCACGCCGAGGGTGAACACGGGCTCGTGTTCCGTGAAGACCAGCGAGTCGCCGATTTCGCCGGCGTTGCGCCGCACCACCAGTGCCTCCTGCTGCCGCCAGGCGGCGGCATAGCCCGTCCGACCCCAATCAAGGGTGGCGGACACGGGTGCGTTGGCGGGGGCGGACATGGCGCTAGCCCGCATTTTTCACACGCGCCACGATATATTGGCGGTGGGCGAAGACGCTCAGCCCGGATATCCCGAGCAGCGGTGAATGCGGAAATAGATTTGGCACAGGGTGTGGTTACGGTTGCAAGGAGAGTGTAAAATATCCGGGCTGACTGTGGCCATCACCGGCCCGGGCGCAAGTGCGGGGGCTGATGGCTGGAACTGACTATTGAGACTGTCTGAC
>JANMVS010000557.1:0-4060 GCA_031392885.1 Verrucomicrobiota bacterium | reverse complement strand
ATGGCTAACCCGAAACGCAAACAATCCAAGCGCCGCAGCGCCAATCGCCGTGCGGCCAACGCTTTCATCGCTCCCGAATTCGCCAAGGACACTGACGGAGGCGCCTTCCGCCCGCATCGCGTGAATCCCAAGACCGGCATTTACCGCGGGCGCCAGGTGCTGAACGTCGAGGTTTAAGTTTCGCCCGGTTAGTATTTTCGCCATCCATCCCGAAACGGTCAGTCCCGCGGCAGCCCAGGCGCGCATTGCGGTTGACGCGATGGGTGGAGACCTCGGACCGGCTGAAGTAGTCGAAGGCGTCAAGTTGGCGCTCAACTCGGGTGCGGACATCGCGCCCATCGTGCTGGTCGGCGACCAGGCGGTATTGGAACCATTGCTGCTCCAAGCCGGCCTCAACGGTCACGCCAAGCTGACTATCGCCCACGCCTCGGAGGTGATCACGATGGAGGACAAACCGCTGAGGGCCATAGCCCGCAAGAAGGATTCTTCGATGGTGAAGTGCTGCAACATGCTCAAGGATGGGTCGGTCGGGGCCCTCGTGAGTTCGGGCAACACCGGAGCCCTGATGGCCGGCGGCAAACTCATTGTGGGCGCCATGAATGGGGTCGCGCGCCCCGCCATCGCACCCGCCATTCCCCGCGAAGGGGGTTATTTTATCCTGATTGATGCCGGCGCCAATCCCAACTCGGAAGCGATCCACCTGATGCATAATGCCATCATGGGCGCAAACTACGCGCGGGCCGTGCTGGGCGTGGCCTCACCCCGGGTCGGTTTGCTCACCATCGGCATGGAGGAGGGCAAAGGCACCCCCTTGACCAATGAGGCCAACGAGCTGTTGAAGAAAATCAGCGACGTCATCAATTACCAGGGCCCGGTCGAGGGCTTTCAAGTCTTCGGCGATCATGTCGATGTCGTCGTCTGCGACGGCTTTGTCGGCAACGCCCTGCTCAAGTCCTGGGAGTCCATGGCCAAGTTCATGAAGAACCTCCTGGCCGAGGAATTGAAACGCAACCCCCTGCGCGCCGCCGGCTATCTCCTGGCCCGGGGCGCGTTCGAGGCCATGAAGGATCGGCTCAATCCCGACAAATATGGCGGGGCGCCGCTGCTCGGGGTGCGGGGCAACATGCTCAAGACGCATGGTTCCAGCAACCGCCATGCTTGGGCCAGCGCCATTCGGGCGGCCGAAAAAATCATCCGACACGATCTCTATCACCGCATCGAACAGGATGTCGCCCGGGCCAACGCGCTCGTGACGGCACCCTCATCCGAGGTCACGGTCAACTAACTTTTTCCTATGGCTTCCGTCATCATCGCAGGAGTCGGCTCGTATGCGCCGGCCAAGGTTCTCACCAACGAGGACCTCACCAAGATCGTCGACACGTCGGACGAGTGGATCGTCAGTCGCTCCGGCATCCGCGAGCGGCATGTCGCCGCCGCGGACGAGGCCACCTCCGACCTCGCCATCAAGGCCGCCGCGGCCGCACTGCTCGACGCCGGCGTCTTGGCGACCGAGATCGACTTGCTCATCGTGGCCACCGCCACCCCCGACTACCCGATTCCGTCCACGGCCTGCGTGGTGCAGCACAAGCTGGGGATTCCGCCCCACGCGACGTGTTTTGACATCTCGGCGGCGTGCACCGGATTCCTGTATGCCCTGGAGATCGCCTACGGCCAACTGCTCACCAACCGCTACAAGTGCGCCCTGATCATCGGGGCGGAAAAACTCTCATCGATCGTCGACTGGACGGACCGCACCACCTGCGTGCTGTTTGGCGACGCGGCCGGGGCGGCAATCCTGAAAAAGGTGGACCAACCCGGCATCGGCATCATCGGTTCCGATCTCGGGGCGGACGGCTCGATGCTCGAGGTGCTCTATACTCCCGCGGGTGGCAGCCGCTGTCCGGCTTCGCCCAAGACCGTCGAGGACAAGCAGCATTTTCTCCGGATGAAGGGCAAGGAAGTCTTCAAGAGTGCCATCCGGGTGATGGAGACGGTGGCGCGCGAAATGGTGGAACAACACCATCTCACCCTTGACCAAATCAATCTCGTGATTCCCCACCAGGCCAACATCCGTATCATTGAGGCCCTCGCCGGCAACCTCGGCGTGCCGATGGAGCGGTTTTACATCAATCTCGACCGTTTCGGTAACACCTCCGCCGCCTCCATTCCGCTGGCGTTGGACGAGGCCCGCCGGGCCGGTCGGATCAAACCCGGCGATTACACCTTGCTTGTCGCCTTCGGCGCTGGCTTGACCTACGGTTCCACTCTTATTCGATGGTAAGCACCCGTTCCATGCGTCGTCTCTCCTCCTCTCTCTTTCTGGCCGCGCTGGCCGCGCTGCTTTTTGTGCCCGCCCGGCTTGCCGCCGACCTGATCTGGACGCCGCAGGGCGGCTGGCACGTGGAGGGTGGCATGCTCGCCAGCCTCGGCGGAGACGAAGGCCGCAACGCCCTGGACCTGATGAACAAGGCGCGCACCGCTGAGGAGGCGGGTCATCAATCGACTGCCCTCAAGCTCTACGGGAACGTCGCCAAGAAATACCCCAACTCCGTTTTCGCCGCCGAGGCGCTGTACCGCAACGGCCTCATCCAGCAGAAACGCCAGCAATACTACAAGTCCTTCGATACCTACCAGCAAATGCTGGGCCGTTACCCGAACTCCGAAAAATTCACGCAAGTCATTGGCGAGCAATACCGCATCGCCTCGCTGCTGGCCGAGGGTAAACGCAGCCGGATCTGGGGTTGGTTCCCGGGGTTTAAAAATCGCGAGAAAGCCATCGAGTATTTCGAGACCATAGTGCGCACCGCCCCCTTCAGCGACTACGCCCCCCTCGCCTTGATCAACGCCGCCCGCGGCTACAAGCAGCTCGGTGAAAACGAGGCGGCCATCGACGCGCTCGACCGCATGATCAACACCTATCCGCGCAGTGTCCTGACTCCGGACGCCTACCTGAAGATCGCACAGACCCATGCCTCGCTGGTCGAAGGCCCACTTTACGATCAGGCTTCCACGAAAGAATCCATCACCTACTACGAAGACTATATGATTCTTTTCCCCGGCGATGCGGGCATGGCCTCGGCCGAGAAGGGTCTCGCGGACATGAAAAAGGTTCTCGCCCAGAGCAAACTGACCATGGCCGATTACTACTACAAGTATCGGAAAAACTACAAGGCGGCCAAAGTCTTCTATAACGAGGCCATCACCGTGTATCCCGATTCCTCCGTGGCGGCCCAAGCGCGGACCAGACTGCTCGACGTGGAGGCCAGGCTGGAGCAGCAGGCCAGCCATTCGGCGGGCAGCCCCAGTCCGAAACCGTCTGAGCCGAAGAAGAAAAACCGCTTCTGGCTATTCTAACGGGATCGCGCTCCAGTCGTCTGCCGTCGGGCCGACCCTGAAAAATCCAGCATGACTTCCTCCCCCGGCAGATCCACCGCAGTGCTGCCGCTGACCCGGATCGGATCGCGGCTGCTGGTGTTGGCAGCCGCTTGCCTGCTGGCCGGCTGCACCGCCTATCAACTTGGCACCGGGTCACCGCCAAAATTCGCCACGCTCTACCTCGCTCCGGTCAGCGGTGAGACCCCGCTGCCGCAAGCGCAGGCGCTTCTTACCACCCAACTGCGCGAAGCCTTCATCCGCGACGGACGCGTCGCCCTGGTTGGCTCGGCCGAGGCCGCTGACGCCGTGCTGCATGTCTCCGTCGCCGGCTACGACCGGACCGTCGCCCTCTCGCGCCCTGACGATACCGGTTTGGCCCGCCGCTTCGATGTCTCGCTGCGGGCCTGGGCGACCCTGACGGACAACCGTTCCAAACAGAGCTATTTCATTCGCCGGCCCTTGACGGCCAAGCGTGGCGTGTTCACCGATAGCGGACTGGTTCCCGCCGAGTATCAGGCCCTGCCGCTGCTGGCCGAGCAACTCGCGGCGGCCACAGTGCACGCGGTACTGGACACGTGGTGAGCTGCTTTCTGAGTTTCGCTTAATCGGGTGACGCGATATGACTGTAGGTCGGGGTTTAGCCCCGACGGGCTTTCCCGCAGGTAGGGCGAGTCGTCCCCGACGA
>JANMVS010000554.1:0-2239 GCA_031392885.1 Verrucomicrobiota bacterium | reverse complement strand
AAGCCCGTCTCGAGCGAGTGCAGGAAAAGCCGCTTGTTCTTGGTGGCCTTGGCGAAGGAGCGGTTGCGCGCAAAGTCGCCGTAAGTCTGGTCGCCGACGATGGGCGAATGGTGCTTGGCGCATTGCACGCGAAGCTGGTGGCTGCGCCCCGTGCGCGGCTCAAGGCGGATCAGCGAGGTGGAGAAGGTCCGCTGCGTGTGCTTGATCAACTGGAACCGGGTTTCCGCCGGCACGTTGCCGATGAGCGAAGTGCGCAACTGCCCGCGCACATTTTTCACCGCGAGCAGGTCCTGCCAAATCGCGGAGTTCTGATGCGGCTTGCCGAAGACCAGCGCCTGATAAACCTTGTTCACCTGCTTCTTGAGGTAGTGCTCCCGAATGGCGGTTGCGAGCTTCTCGCTGGCCGCGGTCAGGATTACGCCGGAGGTGGCGGAGTCGAGCCGGTTGAGCAACCAGAGCCGGCGCTCGCTGCCATCGGCGGCCTTCCAGCTGAAGCACTGGGCTTCCTTGTCATAGCGGCAGGTCAAGAGCGAGCGGGGTTCGTCCTGCGAGGCGTTGGGGTGCGACAGCACGCCGAAGGGTTTGTCGAAGGCCGCGAGTCCGTTTTCGTCGCGGGTGAGCAGTTGCACTCCAGCCGCCAGCGGCAGCGTGGTCCAGAAATCCTCGGGCCGCGCATTCACTGGTAATAAAACGAGATGGTGAGCTCCTGCGATTCGCCCAGCACCGCGATCATTTGGGCCGACCATTTGCGGTAGGGCTGCGGATAGGTGATGGCGTTCTGGCAGGAGAACACCCCCTGCTTGCCGCTGTCGGCGTCCTCCACCTTGACGATGTCGGTCTCGCCCTTGGCATTGATCTTGAAAGTAATGACGACGTGGGAGCCGCGCGGCGGCGAAACGCGGCTTTCCTCCAAAATGCGATACCACTGGGTTTGCACAATCTCGAGGAGTTCATTCAGGTATTCCCCGTATTCACTCCACCGGGCATCGCGGCCCACAATCCCCACGTTGCTCGTGCCGGTAACGCGCGTGGTCAGCACCGTCGAGCGATTCAGCGAAACGGAGGCCAGCCGCGGGCGCTCCTTGGGCTGGGCGTGATTCGATTGGACCACCGCCACCAGTCCACCGGTGGGATCCTTGGCGTCCGGCGCGCCTTCCAGCTCCTGTTCGGCACGGGTCGATGGCCGCTTCGATTTGGCGATGTTGGTCGCGATGCCGTCCTCTGACTTGCCTTCGGTTTTCTCAAAACCGCTCAAGGGCACTTGTTCAGCCCGCGCCTTCTGCTCCACCCGGTCCAGCGCTTCATCCTTGGTCAAATCCTGACTGGGCGCCGAGGGCAGCTGCGGGGGGGCCATGTCGCCGGAGACGATCGCCGTGTCGTTCTTGATTGCGTCCTGCCCCTTCACGCTCGGCCGGTTCTCCGGATCCTTCTCCTTGGCCGCCACCTCCTGGGCGGTCTGCTGGTTGCGGTTGCTGAAGTTTTCCGTCTTGTCCGGGATGTTCTCCGGGGCGGCCGAGTTCGTCTCCACGAACTTGAAGGGATCGCGTTCCTTGGGGGCCGGCTGGGCCAGCTCAAAATCAAACGATTTGCCGCTCTTGGAGTGGGTAACATTGATCCCGCTGTGAACGCCTGAAAACTTCTGAAAGGCAAACTCCGGCGACAACCAAACCAGCAAGAGATGAAAAAGAATGGTGCAGACGATGCCAATGATGATGGAACGATCAGTCGGGTCCTTAATGGACACGGCGACGGGCGGATCATTCAAGTTGGCAGGTTGGGCAAGCACGGGTGGCAATCAACGCGTCAGACCTGCCTGAGTCAAAAGTTGTTTCATTTCTTCTAGCGGCAGACCCACAATATTTGTCAGCGACCCCGTAAACCCGGCAATAATGAGGTCACTCTCCTCCTGAATCGCGTAACCGCCGGCCTTGTCCAGGGTGTGCACCCGGCTGAGGTAAAGCTCGATGGTGGCGTCGGTGAGGGGTTTAAAGGTCACTTCGCTGGCGACGCCTTGGTCGAGTTTCAGACCGTCGCGATGGCGGCGGACGGCAAGGCCCGTGAATACCGTATGCCGACTGGCGCTCAGCATTCGCAGCATGGTCCGGGCCTCGGCGGCATCCCGGGGCTTGTTGAGCACGGTACGGCCGACAAACACCGTCGTGTCCGCCCCGATCACGGTCGCCGTGGGGTGCCGCGCCGCCACCCAGTCGGCCTTGAGCGCCGCGTTATGCCGGACCAT
>JANMVS010000513.1:0-5664 GCA_031392885.1 Verrucomicrobiota bacterium | reverse complement strand
GAAATTGATGTGACCGGCGCGCAGGCGTGGCCCGGGCTCCAGCCTTCGCCATGCCTTCCGCCGTCGCCAAGGCTATGGCGGACGGGAAGAAATATAGGGTCAGGCTGTGTAGTGTGTGGTTGCTGAAAAATTGAAACGCGGTCAGGCCCCGGAAATTGATGTGACCGGCGCGCAGGCGTGGCCCGGGCTCCAGCCTTCGCCAAGCCTTCCGCCGTCGCCAAGGCTATGGCGGACAAGACGGCTGGCAGGCCGGGCCGGCGCTGTCACGACGGTTGATCCGACACCGGTCTTCGCTTTTGCCAGCGAGAGCCGGGCGTGCCGGACGGCTTGGGGGAGTTTCCGGGCGAGGGCCGCACGGGGGAGCAGCTTGGTCCAGTAGCTTGACACCGGGTAATCCAGTATCACGATACTAGAAATGCGACGGAAAATCCGCCAACTCGTGGCTGACCTGGAAAGCGCGGGATTCCTGAAAATCCTGACCACCAGCAGTCATCGCAAATACCGGCACGCCATCGGGACCACGGTAATTCTCTCCGGTCAACCGGGCGCGGATGCCCATCACTACCAGGAAAAAGACGTCCGGCGGGCCATCGCCGCCACCAAGGAATCCAAGCCATGAAAAATAAAGCCACTCCCTCCACCGTCAAAACAACGGCGGCCCGTTATCTGAAGATCGTGCTGTGGTCCGACGAGGACAAGTGCTTCGTCGGTCGCTGCCCCGGTCTCTTCTTCGGCGGTTGCCACGGCACGGATGAGGCGAAGGTTTACAAGGAGCTTTGCAGACTCGTGGAAGAGCACGTGGCCGAACTGCTGGCCAACAAGGAGGCCATGCCAGCGGCTACAGTCGGGAGACTCTACAGCGGCAATTTTGTTGTCCGCATCGGGCCGGAACTCCACCAGACTGCGGCCATCAAGGCTGAAGCCCGCGGAGAAAGCCTAAACCGCTTCGTCGCCGAGGCCATTGCTCACGCCTGACCGTTGGGCCAGCCCAGGACTGATCAACCAGATCGTGGATGCGGAGCAGCCACCAACTCAAGAAACCCTTTGGCCCCGCCCGCATGGTGAACATTACCCATGGCTGACGTTTCGCAGATACATCTGGGGAGGATTTAGTCGATTAGTGTCCTTGAGGCCGGGAAAATCGAGGAAGTAGGGATCACGGAAAACGAGGTCGGGGGAGAGTCGGTCGGAGCGGCGGAGCCGGGTGAGTTCACGCTGGATCAGTCTGGCCGGTTTTCTGGAAAGCGCGGTGCGCGCGGCATGCGTTGGCCCGGGCTGAAAGGGAGTGGAGCCCCATCCAAGGAGCCAAGCCCCGAGTCCGAAAAAACGAAACGCCGGCCCGTTCCCCGCTGAATGCGGCCGGCCCGGCCGCTACGTAGAGGGCATTCTTGACATGGCGGTTGCAGCACCTAGGCAGTCGGCACTTTCAATCACCAAAGCCCGGGCCAGGGCGGAGACGAAGACAACCCTTATGGCCCTGCAGGATAATTCTGGTTCGTGGCGGCGGCTGGCATTTGCCGGCGGCTTGGTTTCGGTGAACCGGTTGGCACTGGCACTGATCACCGTCCTGCCACTCGTGGCGGGTGCGGCGGGAAAGATAACTCCCGCCGAGAATCAGCAGCAGGTTGCGGCGGAGGCGGGCGAACGGATTGATGCCTTGCGGGCGGAGATTGCGCACCACGACGAACTCTACTTCAAAAAATCCGCACCGGTCGTCAGCGACTACGAGTATGACCAACTGAAGCGCGAGCTCGCGGAACGGGAGCACACCTATCCCCAACTGGCACGGGGTGACACGGGCATTGGCGATGACCGTTCGGGGCAGTTCCCCGTTTACCGTCATCGCATGCGGATGCTGAGCCTGAACAAGAGCTACTCGGAGGCCGAGCTGCGGGCGTTTGATGCCCGGCTGAGGCGGCAACTGGGGCGCACGGAGCTCGAGTATGTGGTGGAGCCGAAGTTCGATGGCCTGGCGATCAGCGTGACGTATGAAAAGGGCCGGCTCGTCCGGGCGGTCACGCGCGGTGACGGCGCGGCCGGAGACGAGGTCACGGCCAACGCGCTGACGATCAGTTCGCTCCCGCGGACGCTGCGAGCCAAGACCGCGGATGGTGCGGTGAATCCAATTCCGGAGGTGATAGAATTGCGCGGCGAGATTTATATCGGGTTCGCTGAGTTTGCGCGCATCAACCGCAACCGGGTTGGCGCGGGCGAGGCGCCGTTTGCCCAGCCGCGCAATCTGGCGGCCGGCACGCTGAAGCAGCGGGCGGCTACCGCATCTGCGCTGCGTCGGTTGGAAATCGTCTTTTACGGCGGTGGCGCCTGCGAACCAGCGGCGGACTATCCTGATTCGCAGCAGAATTTGTTGCGGCAGTTGCAGGCGTGGGGGTTGCCGACGGTCGAATCGCCCAAGGTGGTGAAAGGGCCTGATGCCCTGTGGCAGGCGGTGCAGGCGATCGGCCGGGAGCGGAAGGGCTATTCCTTTCCGATCGATGGGGCCGTGGTGAAATTGAATGCCCGGGTGTGGCAGGAGCAAATTGGTGCGACCACGCAGGCTCCGGGATGGGCGATGGCTTATAAGTTTTCCCCCGACCGGGCGGTTACCCAGCTCAGGGCGATCACCCTGCAAGTGGGGCGGACCGGCGTGCTGACGCCCGTGGCGGAACTTGGGCCGGTGCAACTGGGCGGATCAACCGTGACTCGCGCCTCGCTCTACAATCGCCGGGAGATTGCCCGTCGCGATATCCGGGTCGGCGATTTTGTTTATGTGGAAAAAGCGGGTGAGATCATCCCCGTGATTACCGGCGTGGAACTCTCGCGTCGCCCTGCCGGAGTGAAAGCGTATGAGTTTCCCGTTCGCTGTCCCTCTTGCGGCACCGGGGTGGTGGCCAAGCCGGACGAGTCCGCAGTGCGGTGCTTGAACGACGAGTGTCCCGCCCAAGTGCGTCGGCGAATCGAGCATTTCGCTTCGGCCGTCGCCGTGAATATCGCCGGGTTGGGGCCCGGGCAGATTGACCGGCTGGTGGCCAAGGGTTGGGTCAAAACCGTGGCTGATCTTTACCGGTTGCGGCGGGAGGATCTGGTGACGCGGGGGACCAACGTGGAAAAATCCACGGATCGCCTGTTCGCGGCGATCGAACGGAGCAAATCCGCCGAACTGTGGCGCTTTATCCACGGACTGGGTATTCCCGGGGTGGGCGAGGTTGCAGCGCACGATCTGGCCCGACGCTTTGGTGGTCTGGAGGCGTTGGTCCGGGCGCAGCAACCGGATTTTCTGTCCGAGGATGGCTTGGCTGCTCCTCGTTTAAGTGAGGCGACGGGACTCGCCGTACTGACGTATTTTGCGCAACCCGAAAACCGGGCGGTGGTGCAGGCTTTGCACCACTCAGGCGTGCGACCAAGGGCACCGGGTACGGCAACCGCCCGCGGCGGGCCTTTGGCGGGAAAACTCCTGGTATTAACCGGCGCCTTGCCGAATCTCACCCGCGCGCAGGCGACCACCCGGATTACGGCGGCGGGCGGGACCGTGGCGGCCAGCGTCAGCGAGAAAGCAGATTATATCGTGACCGGCGAAGGTAGTGGGGCAAAGTTAGCTGCGGCGCGCGCGCTGGGGGTGGTCGTGATCGATGAAACGGAGCTGCTGCGTCTGTTGACCAGCGAATAACAAATTGCGCGCCGTCTTCTAAGCCGGGGTGGCCGACCAACGCGAGGTGGGGCCGTAACACATCTCAATATTCCGGACACACAACTCATGGCAAATCTTCAATCGCGGAGTATAGTCTCATTGGTTTCCCCAACTTTTCTTCTCCAATGTCCTCCCGCCTTGTCCCGATCTGCCGCTTTGCTTTTTTTAGCCTGACGTGGCCCGCCCTGGCCCTAGCCCAAAGCGTCACGCTTAGTGTGGATACCACGCAGGCCGTGCGGACGATCGATGAGCGCGTTTTTGGCGTGAATGCCGTCATGTGGGATGCGCAGTCTGCCAGCACTCCGACCCTGACCCTGTTGCAGGCGGCGGACATCCGCACCATCCGCGTGCC
The DNA here is from genome assembly GCA_031392885.1 of Verrucomicrobiota bacterium. GTDB lineage: Bacteria > Verrucomicrobiota > Verrucomicrobiia > Opitutales > Opitutaceae > Lacunisphaera. Next base: position 1,627 of record JANMVS010000513.1, on the reverse strand, counting down.
CGGCGGGTCGCTGTCGGATGAATATCACTGGCGGACCAATACGACGCTCACCAACACCTGGACGTGGGCCGCCGGCTTTAACGCCTTCACCGCACTCATCACCGGGCTCAACGCCGCGGCCTTCGTCACGGTCAACTATGGCACCGGTACGCCCGAGGAGGCGGCCGCCTGGGTGGCTTATGCCAATGCGAGCGAGACTAGTACGGCGAATACCATCAACACGGTGATCGGCTCGGACGCCAAAGGCTACAACTGGCAGACGGCGGCATTTTGGGCAAACCTCCGGGCGGCCTCCGCGCTGGGTACCAATGACAGCATGAATTTCCTTCGAATCGGCCGGACCGCCGCGATCGGCATCAAGTACTGGGAGATTGGCAACGAAAACTACGGCGCGTGGGAGACCGACCAACAGGCCATGTCGCACGACGCCTACACCTACGCGGTTCGCGCCAAGGAATATATTGGCAAGATGAAGGCCGTCGATCCGACGATCAAGGTGGGGGTGGTCGCGGTAATTGGCGAAACGGACTATGCCAATGGCAACACGGCCCATCCGGCCACCAATCCGCGCACGGGGGCGGTGCGAAATGGCTGGACTCCCGTGATGCTCGCCACCCTGAAATCGCTCGGCGTCACCCCGGATTTCCTGATCTATCATCGTTACGAACAGGCGCCGGCGGCGGACAGACCCGGCAATCCGGAATCGGACGCGCGGCTGCTCCAAGCCGCCAAAAGCTGGCCGCAGGACGCGGCGGATCTCCGCCAGCAACTGACGGATTATCTCGGCACCGCCGGAGCGGGCGTCGAGATTGTCGTCACCGAGAACAATTCCGTCTATGCCAAGCCCGGCAAGCAGACGACGAGCTTGGTGAACGGCCTCTTCCTCGCCGACAGCGTGGGCAACCTGCTCCAGACGGAATTCAATGCACTGGTGTGGTGGGATCTCCGCAATGGCCAGGAAACGGGCAACAACAACAGTTCCTCGCTCTATGGCTGGCGCAACTACGGCGATTATGGGATTATGTCGGGGAGTTCGGAGCCCTATCCGACCTACTACGTGATGAAGCTGCTGGCGGATTTTGCCCGGGGTGGCGACACGGTGGTGCGGGCCACGAGCAGCAGCAGCCTGCTTTCGATTTACGCTGCCAAGCGGATCGACGGCACTTTGGGCCTGCTGGTCATCAACAAGGATCCGACCAACACGCTCAACGCCAGCCTTGCCCTGACCGGCTACACGCCACCCGCGAGCGCCAATGTATATTCCTACGGCATCCCGCAGGACAACGCCGCCAAACCGGGTGGCAGTGGTTCAGCCGATTTGGCGACCACGAGTATGACCGTAAGCGGTTCGACCTTCCCGGCTTCATTTGCACCGTACTCGGCCACGGTTATCACGCTTGGTGTGAGTACCGGTCCCACGACGCCCACCACGCCAACAACTCCGACCACACCCGCCGCACCCGCGCCAACTCCGAGCACGGGTGGATCCTCTGGTGGCGGGGGTGGGGCGACCAGTGGGTGGTTTCTGGGTCTGCTGACATGGTTGGCGCTCTGGCGGCGGGGCAGAAAGTGGCCGTCGGCGATGAGCGATTGAGATTCGCCGGCTAGCCCGCATTTTTCACACTCG
>JANMVS010000490.1:0-1629 GCA_031392885.1 Verrucomicrobiota bacterium | reverse complement strand
CGCGACTACTTCAACCACGATATCGGCGACATCCTGATCGACACCGACGACGTGTACGACCAGGCGCAACAGTTCATGGCCCACGTGATGCCCGAACACGCGGCACGGGTCAAGCGGTACCGCGACGACGCGCCGCTGTTCTCGCGTTTCCAGATCGAACACCAGATCGAATCGGCCTATGCGCGCACGGTGCAGTTGCCCAGCGGCGGGGCGATCGTGATCGACCACACTGAAGCGCTGGTGTCGGTGGATGTCAACTCGGCACGCGCCATCCGTGGCGGCGACATCGAAGAGACTGCGACGCGGACCAACCTGGAAGCCGCCGACGAAGTGGCGCGCCAGATGCGCCTGCGGGACCTGGGTGGCCTGATCGTGATCGACTTCATCGACATGGAGGAAAGCCGCAACCGGCGCGATGTCGAGAACCGCCTGCGCGACGCCCTGCGGCAAGACCGCGCGCGGGTGCAATTCGGCTCGATCAGCAAGTTCGGCCTGATGGAGATGAGCCGTCAGCGGCTGCGCCCGGCACTCAGCGAAGGCGCGTCCATTCCTTGTCCGCGCTGCGGTGGTTCGGGCCACATCCGGGACACCGAGAGCTCGGCACTGCAGATCCTGCGCATCATTCAGGAAGAGTCGCTCAAGGACAACACAGCCTCGGTACTGTGCCAGGTACCGGTGGACGTCGCGTCGTTCCTGCTCAATGAAAAACGCACCGAGATCGCAAAGATCGAACTCAAGCAGCGCATCAACGTGCTGATGGTGCCCAACAAAACACTGGAAACCCCGAACTACAAGCTCGAACGCCTGAAACACGACGATCCGCGCCTGGACAACATCGAAGCCAGTTACAAGATGGCGGAGGAGATGGAAGACGCCACATCCGTGACCCGGCGCTCGCAGGAGCCAACCAACCGGCAGACCCCGATCATCAAGGGGGTGTTGCCCGATGCCCCGGCACCGGCGGCCGCACCACGACCCGAAGCGGTTCGACCCGTTGCCGCGCCGGTTCGCCCGGCACCGGCCAAACCGGCCCCATTTGTGGCGCCACCGGTAGCGGCTGTGGCAGAAAAAGGCTTCGTCGGCTGGCTCAAGAACCTTTTTGGCGCTCCTGCCGTGCCGGCCGTTCGCAAAGCGGTCGTGCGACCGGACGCCGTCGAAAAGACGGACAGCCGGCCGGCGCGCGACCCACACCGCCCGGAAGCACGCGATGGCGCGCGCCCGGAAGGACGTGACGCTGCCCGTGGTGAGGGACGGGGTCGCGGCGGCCGCGGCGGTCGCGGCGGCCGTAATGAGCGTGGTGAGCGCGGTGAGCGCCCGCCACAGCCACAACGTGAACGGATGGACGCCAACGCAGCGGCGCCGGGCATGGAAAACAACGCGGCCGGGGCCCAGGCCCTGGCCGGCGCGCCAGCCGGTGATCCGTCGCGGCCCGAGCAACGCACGGAGCGCCCGGCGCGCGGCGGTGATCGCGGCGGGCGCGGTGGCAGGGGTGGCGAACGGGGCGACCGCGCCGAGCGTCCCGACGGCGAGCGTGCGGCTCGTCCGGACCGCGCCGAGGCCGAGCCCGATGTGCGTGGGCAGGGTGGCAACGCAGGACGCGAGGACCGTGAAGTTCGTGACGGCCGTGAC
>JANMVS010000468.1:0-1683 GCA_031392885.1 Verrucomicrobiota bacterium | reverse complement strand
TGGGCAGCGTTATGTCGTGGGCCAGACAGTGGTCAAAGATTTTCCGCCAAAGCGTGGGCGAGCCGAAGGAGTTGGTGACTTTTTCCTGGATGATGGCTTGGACAATCTTGGCTGGGTCAACCGCGGCCGGGCGGCTCGGGTCGAGCTCGGGAACGATTGTCGTCATGCCGAGCGCCGGATTAAACAAAGCAAAAATGGGCAGCATGGGCAAATCCACCTCGCCGGGCGTGATGCCGTAGGTGTCGCGGACGAGCTGCACCTGCGCCTCAAACATGCCGTGCTCGTAGCACACGCCCTTGGGCGCGCCGGTCGAACCGCTCGTGAACAGGATGGCGGCGAGGTCGGTGGCGGCAATTGCGCTCGGTTCGGCGGGAGGGACGGTCTCCCGACCGTCCGGGCTGACGTACTGGCCGCCATCCGCGGCCCGTCGGGAGACGGGTCCGCCCGTTTTTAACAGCCGGGCCGTGGGTGAACCCCGAACCCAGAGGCGGATGACCACGGAGGAAAAGGTCGAACGGAAAACATGACTGAGCAACTGGGCGAAGGGAAGCCCCAGCAGCACGCGGGGTCGCGAACGCGCGACGCACGCGAGGAAGTTTTTCCGGCCCATGCCCGGGTCAATGATCACCGGTACGGCGCCGAGCTGGAAGAGCGCGAAGGCGGCGGCGATCAGCGGCAGGCCTTGGCGGACCATCACGAGGACGCGGTCGCCGCGCTGCACGCCCTCGCTCTGGAGCCGGACGACCCACGCATCGACCTCGGAGCTGAGTTCGGCGAAGGAAAGCGTCAGGTAGTCAATGGCGCCGGCGGCGGTGCGGCCGCGCGGGATTTTCACCGCCGGATAATCCGGCTGGCGCGCCGCCATCAGCGGCAAGTGGCGGGCGATGTTGGCGGACTCGGTCACGAGCAAAGGGTGCGGGTTGATGGAGGGCTCGCGTCCCTGCGAACCACGGTCCGCAGGGACGCGGACCCTCCAAGTAGAAGTGAGTTCAGCTTTTCCAGGCGGGCGCGGCCTTGAGCAACTCCGCCTGCCAGGGCAGGAGGACCGCATCGATGCATTGCGGATCGCGGGCGATCAGCACGAGTTGCGAGCGGGTGGCGATGAGGGTCGGGTCCAAGTCCAGGCCCTGGGCCAGCCGGTCGCGGTCTGACTTGATGCGATCCTGGCGGGCAAGTTCAGCCGGAGACATCGGGGAAAAGTCCCGGCGGCGTTCCCGGCGCGGCAGGGTCTGCGGGTCGGTGGCGTAACCTTGGCGCACGGCTTCGGCCAGACTCGGGAACAGCCGATCGTGCCGGCGACCCAGATGCAGATGCAGCACCTCCGCCAGCGGGTGTTCGTTCTCGGCGGCGCGCGAGATGCGGCCGAGCATTTCGTTGCCGACGACCTTGAAGGGCGGCGTATTGATCTTTTCGGCCCAGCTTTCGCGCCAGTGCCACAGCGCGTGCAGGACGGCCAGGCCGCGGCCACGTAGTTTTTCCGAACCGTTGATCCGCCAGGCGTTTTCATCCGGGGCGGTGAAGCCGTCGCGTCCCACCTCGATTTGCCAGCGACATTTCTGCTCCATCCAGTCGGCGCGGCCGAGCCGCACCAGTTCGGCCTTCAATCGGTCGCGCAACTCGGGCAGGTAATAGACATCGGTGGCGGCGTAATCCAGCATGGCGCGGTCGAGCGGTCGCTGCGAC
>JANMVS010000365.1:0-3045 GCA_031392885.1 Verrucomicrobiota bacterium | reverse complement strand
CACGCCGCTGGCCGTGCTGCAATCCTCCACCGGCACCGGTCAGGCCCGCGAACTGCATGCGGGTGATATCTTCGCGGATGGAAGTTCCAGTTATCGCGTGGAACGAGTCTCGCTTGATCCACCCGAGGTCTCGGTGGTTCGGATGACCCCGGGCTGGCCCCGGCCTGAGTCCCAGGTGCTCCATCCGATCCACCAACATCGTGAACAATTCGCCGCCCGCTCATCTGCGGCGATCTCTTTTCCGGCCCAGCTGACCAGCGGGCTGGACTCCGCCCGCAAGTAGTCCCACCTTTTATGAAGCGCTCCATCCCGTACTCCACTCTTGGATTCCTCTGCCTGGTTCTCTGGCCAAACGGTTGCTTATGCGCCCAACCAGCCGAGCCACCGGCCAGCACTCCGTCGCCGCGATCCTTCGAAACCACCGGGGCCGAGTCGTCCCTGCCCAGCAGTGAAGTGCTCACGCTCGGTGCGCGGGCCCGCAGCCAGTATCTCGCCGGCGACGCCACTGCCGCCCTGGCAACCTTCCGTCGCGCCGAGGCCTTGGATCCGGCTAATGCCGAGGTGAAGTATTTCCTGAAACGGCTCGCCCCGGCCAGCCCGGTCGCCGACTCCCCCCGGGCGCACACCAGCGCGCAGATGATCCGCGAGGTCACTGCGGCCTGGCATCGCCCGGACGGCTTGTCCGAACCGGGTCTGGCCGCAACTGTACTGCCTGGACCGTCCTCATTGCTCGGGAAACTCGATCACATTATTCTGCCGAGCGTAAACTTCAGCGGCATGGAACTCAGTCGCGTGGTCAATGCGCTGAGCGTAATTTCCGAAGAGTTCGACTTGGGCAATGCCTCGCCGAAAGGCGTAAACATTGTCCTCCTCGACCAAAGCCAGGCCAATCCCACCGTCAACCTCACCTTGCGCAACCTGCCCCTGAAACGGGCGCTCGACTTCATCACCGAATCCGTCGGCTACCAATACGAGGTGCAGGCCGACGCCGTGGTGGTGCGCCCCGGCGGCGAGCAGTCCGCCCTCGCCACGCAGTTTTTTCCCATCTCGCGTTCGACGGTGCTGCGCTTGACCGGCCAGAGCGCTCCCGCGGGCCCGCTGCGCCCCGGCGGTGGCGCCGCGATCCCGGCCGGGGATCATTCGACCATGACCGGCGAGGGACAGGTGATTCGCAATTTCCTCCAACTGGCTGGGGTCAGCTTCGATGGCGTGACGGGCAGCACCCTGGCCTTCGACGGCTCGCAGCTCATCGTCACTCAGACTCCCCGCAACCTGGAGCGTATCCGGAATATTCTGAGCCGTTACACCGAAGTCCGGCAGGTGGAGATCGAGGCCAAGTTCATGGAAGTCCAGCAGGGGGCCCTCGAGGAACTCGGGGTCCAGTGGAACATCGGCAAGAAAGCGACCCAGCATAGCGGCGCTTCCGTCGCCAATTATCTTTCATCCAACCGCTCCCTCGCCGACGCCTTCACCAGCAGTTCCGGCGGCGCCCGGGGCAGCATCGTTCGCGGCATCGCCGCTGGCACCACGACCACTTCCAGGCTTGATGCGACTGGCGCCATTCTCGACCGCACCCAGACCAGCACGAGCGGTTCGTCCGTGCCGGACGTGCCGATCACCGACAATCCCCCACCGATTCCGGGTACGAATAACCTCGGTCTGGCCGCCAATCCGCTCGCGGCCCTGACCGGCATCATCGGGGAATTCAACGTCAATGCGGTCGTGCGCGCCCTGTCGCAGCAGGCCGGCACCGAATTGCTCAGCGCGCCCAAGCTCACCGTCCTTTCCGGCAACCCGGCGACGATCACGGTGGCGCAGGAGCTCCGCTACCCGCAGTCCTTCGGCCAAGTTCAGAGTCAGGTCGGCACAGGCAGCGCCAGTGGGGGCGGTTCCGCCGGTGTCGCCATCACCGCCGGCACGCCGCAGGAATTCACCACCCGCAACGTGGGCGTGGAGCTGAAGGTCACCCCCACCGTGGAGGAAGACGACTACAGCATCAGCCTCGACTTGAATCCCAAGGTCACGGAGTTCGAGGGCTTCGTCGAATACGGTGGCCAGAGCATTGCCATCTCCGGCGGCACGACTGTCACGGTGCCCTCCGGTTTCTTCCAACCCATCTTTGGCGTCCGCGAGATGACAACCAAGGTGACAATCTGGGACGGAGCCACGTTGGTCATGGGCGGTCTGACGCGAGAGGACGTCAAGAACGTCAGTGATAAAGTCCCCGTGCTCGGCAACCTGCCCGGCCTCGGCCGTCTCTTCCGCAGCAAGGGCGAGAGTACCCAGAAGCGCAACCTCCTCATCTTCGTCACGGCAAACCTGGTGAACCCCGGTGGCTCATTAAAAAAACAGGCCCTCCCCGGCATCCCGCCAGTTTCCCTCTACCAGAACCCGACCATCGTGACCCCCGCCGGCCTTGCCCCGCGGAGCCGGTGACATTGGGTTTATTGGGCATTACCGATAGCAGTGAGGTTATCGTGCGCAGAGCGGACAGGCTGGATGAGCCGGGGTGCGCTGCGGTTCGTCGAGACGACTCGCCCTACCCATTCAGTCCCCGTTGTCACTGCTATCAGCATGCCGCAACATTCTTGCTCTCGTTCAATCATTGTCCGCGTCGGCGGTGACCGCCCATTCCGGATACGGCGTCTGGCTGCCTTTCATCGCCCGCCAGAGAATGCGGTTGAGCCGATCCTCCGGCGCCTGGTCAACGGCGCGGAAGTTCATCCGGGCGGAGGCCAGCGCGTCGCGCTTCAGCACCGGGTCGGCGAGCGCGGCTGGCCGGGGGTTCAGCTGATCGAGCGGCACGTTGGCCGCCAGGTGGGGAGCGACGTTCTTGGCGCGGCCAGCCAGCGACAACGTCAAACGCCGCGCCGAAGCCTCTTGCTCCATCGCCGAATCGATCCCCTCGCGGAAGATGAACGCCGTCCCTTCCTTGGCCGCCCCCGCCGGCTTGTTAATCTTAAGCCGCTCGAGCATTTCCAGCACGCCGGGACTCTGAGCGGCGAGGCCGAGATAATCGCTAACGTCGAAGGGCTGGCCGGCAAC
>JANMVS010000309.1:0-3628 GCA_031392885.1 Verrucomicrobiota bacterium | reverse complement strand
TCAACCGCACCGGCACCTTCCGCGGCAATTGCACCCTCACCGGCCATCATCGCAACCACCATGGCGCCCGTTATTAAATTATTGGCCCGCCACCTGAACATGAGCACGCATCCCAAATCATTTCTTGCGCAATCCGTCGCTGCCGCCGGCCTGTTGCTGGCGGCAACTTGCCTTTTCGCCGCCGACCCTGTTCCACCCAAAACCCGGGTGACCAATGTCGCGCCCTTGCCTCCGGAACAGAAGGTGCTCTCCTCCCATGCTGCGTTTGAGGGCGGCGATTGCGCCATATGCCACCAGAATGCCGACCCGCACAAGCCCGGCCCGATCAACGGAACGGTCAACCAGCTCTGCCTCGATTGCCACGACGACTTCAAGGTCATCCTCGCCCGCAAATCCAGCCACGCCGCCGCCACCGCGAGCTGCACCAATTGCCACAACCCGCACAACGCGGCCTTGCCCAAGCTGCTGGTCGACGACATCAGCACCGGCTGCCTCAGTTGCCACGAAAAAGTAAAGGACCAGGCGGTCCACACCAAGGTGCCGCACGGCGCCGTCTCCACCGGTGGCAAATGCATCAACTGCCACAATCCGCACGGCTCCGACGTGGAGCATCTGCTGACCCAGTTGCCGATGAACCAATGCCTCGGCTGTCATGACAAGGACAATGTCATCGACCACCACGACAAGCCTCTCACGAATATGAAGAAATTGCTCGAGGAAAACCCCCGGCACCACGGTCCGGTGGCCAGTGGAGATTGCACGGCCTGCCACAATCCCCACGGTTTCGACAATTTCCGCCTCCTCAACCAGGAATACCCGGCCCAATTCTATTCGCCCTTTAAGATCGAGAACTACGCCCTCTGCTTCGAATGCCATGAAGAGCGCATGATCACTGACGCCGAGACCACCACCCAGACCCGCTTCCGCGACGGCCGCCAGAATCTCCACTATCTCCATGTCAATAAAGCCGAACGCGGCCGCACCTGCCGCGCCTGCCACGAGGTTCATGCGTCCAAGCAGAAGGCCCTGCTACGCGAGAGCGTTCCCTACGGACCTAAAAATTGGCCGCTCAAACTCAACTACACCAAGACGGAAACGGGCGGCACCTGCACCAAGACCTGCCACACCACCAGGAGCTACAACAACACCGCTGCGCCTCCCGTCCTCCCGAAGCGGGACTAAACCCGAATTTCGTCCTGCATGCATCGCCGCAACGCCCACCTCGCCTGCTGGCTCATCGCCGTGTCCTGCTCCTGGTCCGCAGCCAGGGGCTTCGCCCGCGCCGACCTCGGCAGCGTCATTGAGGACGTCGAGCTGCCGACGATCGACGGAGGCCAGGCTCATCTCCTGGCGGACGCCACGGCCAATGTGTTCATCTTCTTCAAACCCGGGCAGGAGCATTCCGAGGCTGCCATCCGGCAAATCCGCGAGCTGCAGAAGGAGACCTCGGAAAAATCCGTGCACTGGGTTGCCATTGTTTCCGACCGGATACCCCTCGCCGCGGTGCGGAAGGCGGGCTTCACCATGCCCGTGTTGGTTGATCGCGGAGACGAACTGTATGGCAAGCTGGGCGTCGTCCTTGCGCCCGCCATCGGGATCACTGATCGCGGACACCGCCTGGTCGCCTATCAACCGTTCACCAAGATCAATTTCATCGCGGTGATCCGGGCCCGGATCCGCCACCTCCTGAAGGAAATCGATGACACCGAACTGGCCAAAGCCCTCACGCCTCCTCCGGCGCTCGACCGAAGCGATGCGGCCGTGGCCCATCGCCGGTTCAAACTCGCTGAAAAGTTGTTCAAGGCGAAGCAATATGCCAAGGCGCTGGAGAGTATCGTGATCAGCCTCGAAAAAGGCCCCACCGTCGCAGCCACCTATACGCTGCACGGTCGGATATTGGCTGCACTCGGCCAGTATGCTGCTGCCGTGGCTGCATTCAGTCGCGCCCTCGAACTCAATCCCGCAGATGACCTGGCCCGCTCAGGCCAGCAGGATTGCGAACGGAAAATCCCGTAACCGCAGTCAGCTCTGACCGGAGAACGCCATTCGAACCGAGGCGACCGGAACTGCGCATTTCTTGTCCAATGCTGGGCGATAATTTCCCCCGGAACGGGTTAATGTTGCGAATCCTAGAGGGAGGAGCTCATCGTGCCAGCCCATGAGGCTTCCCTATTCCATCACCCCAACACTGTTCGTATCACTTCTCCTTATCGTCGGATGCAGCAACCGGGAGATCACCGCCTACCGCGCACCCAAGGATCCCGTTCCGCCCGCCCAGCCCGCGGCACCAGCGGCCGCGCAACTCCCCACCGGGGCCAGCCTGCCTGAAGGGCACCCACCCATCGGCCAGTCCGCCAATCCGGGCCCCATGGGAGCCATGCCCGACGGCCATCCGCCCATCGGCCAGCCCGCCAATCCGGGCCCCATGGGTGCCATGCCCGATGGCACCGCGCCCACCGTCGCCGCCGGCAACGCCCTGACTTGGACCGCCCCGGACCATTGGACCGCCAAGGCCCTCGGCTCCATGCGCAAGGGCAGCTACGCCATCGCCGGAGACGCCGGCGCGGTGGCCGACCTGGCCATCACGGCTTTCCCCGGAGACACCGGCGGTCTTTTCGCCAACGTCAACCGCTGGCGCGGGCAGGTGGGCCTGCCCCCGATCGCCGAGTCCGAGCTTGCGACCAGCGTTCAGCACCTCGACGTGAACAGCTTTCACATCGACATCGTTGATCTGACCGGCACCGCTGGCACTCCGCCCACCCGGCTCCTCGGCGCCATCGTGCCGCACGAAGGCCAGACGTGGTTCTTCAAGCTCACGGGTCCCGATCCCCTCGTCGCGAAGGAGCAGCCGGCCTTCCGGGAATTTCTCAACACCATCAAGCTCCGTTGAGCCATGAATAACTACGTCCGCCATTTCCGCGATTTCTTTGTCTCCATCCGCCTGACCGTGTTCTTGCTGCTGCTGTCACTGATTTTGGTTTTCTGGGCAACCCTCGCCCAGGTCGAATTGGGCGTGTGGGGAGTGCAGCAGAAATTCTTCCATTCCCTCATCGTCATGCAGGAGATTCCGCGCACCGGCATCTCCATCCCGGCGTTTCCCGGTGGCTATTTCATCGGCGGCTTGCTGCTGATCAACCTCCTCGCCGCGCACCTCTATCGCTTCAAGCTGGAATGGCGAAAGTTCGGCATCCAGCTCACCCACTCCGGTCTGATCCTCCTGCTGGTGGGCGAATTGCTCACCGGTTTGCTCGCCAATGAGAGCATGATGCGCATCGATGAAGGTCAGACCAAGCACTACTCGGAAAGCTACCGGCAATTCGAACTGGCCGTGCTGGACATCACCAACCCCGGTTATGACGAAGTCGTGGCCATCCCGGAGGCGGTCCTCGCCGATACTGGAACCATTCAGCACCCCAAGCTGCCGTTTCAGATCCGGATTCGCGACTATTATCCCAACGCATCCATGCAGATGAAAGCCTCGGCGCCCGGACTTCCGGCATCCCGCGCCACCGCCGGCATCGGCCCGGGAATTTCGGTCCTGCCCCTGCCGTTAAGCAGCAAGGAAAATGAGGGGAATTCGCCCGCGTCTTTCGTCGAAGTCACCGGGCCCGAGGGCTCCCTGGGCATC
>JANMVS010000363.1:0-10500 GCA_031392885.1 Verrucomicrobiota bacterium | reverse complement strand
TGCATTTTACGCGGAAGCAGCCGCGCTAGCTTGCCGCGAGCGGGGGAGAACCAGACCGCGTGGGGCGGCGAACGCGCAGCCGGCAAGCTGATATGACTTCCAAGGTGACACGCGATTCCTGATGGATCCTTCGCACGGCTCAGGATGACCGGTGGCGTAAATAGCGAAGAATTCCAGGCGTTGAAGAAGCGCGCCATTGCGGACCTTTCCCATTGCCAAACCGACCCTCGACGGCAGCGTCCACGGTTGGCTCCCGCTACCACCATGACCCAACTTCCCCGTCTGCTCCTCCTCCTGTCCTTGACTGCGCTCAGCCCGACGACGACGCTGCTCGCCCAGACCGTCCTGAAAAAAGACGTGGCCAAGATCTTCGCCGAAATCTGCTCCAACTGCCACGGCAAGGGCCTCGAGGGCGCCCAGGCCCCTTCCCTGCTCGATGATGTCTGGGTCCACGGCGGCGACGACGCGAGTATCGCCACGGTCATCCGCGACGGTGCACTGGAGAAAGGCATGCCGGCGTTTCACTCCCTCATGACCGAGGGCGACATCCGCACCATGGTCATCTACATCCGCGAGCAGCGGGCCAGTTATTCCCGCAAGCGCGTGACCAAGACCGTCCCGGAGGGCATCATCACGGCGGGCGGGGAGCGATTCCGCATCGAGACGGTGGCGGACAACCTCGCCACGCCGTGGTCGATCGCCTTTCTCCCCGACGGTCGCATGATCTTCACTGAAAAGCCCGGGCGCGTCCGCCTCGTGGAAAACGGCAAACTCCTGCCCACCGCCATCAAGGGTACGCCCGCCGTGCGCGATGAAGGCCAGGGTGGGCTGCTGGCAATCACCCTGCATCCGCAGTTCGCCGAGAATGGCTGGATCTATCTCGCCTACTCCGACCCTGCGAAAAATGAGGCCGGCAAAGACGTCAGCCTCACCACCATCGTGCGGGGCCGCATCAAGGACGGGGCGTGGACCGACCAGCAGACCATCTGGCGGGCGCCGCTCGAATTCTACAAACCGGGCGGCGGCGTGCATTTCGGCTGCCGCATGGCATTCGACGGCCAGGGCTACCTTTTCTTCTCCCACGGTGAGCGCGGCAGCGGGCCCGACGCGCAGGAACTCCACCGCCCCAACGGCAAGATCCACCGCATCCACGACGACGGTCGCATCCCCGCCGACAATCCCTTTGTCCACACGCCCGGCGCGTTTCCCTCGATCTGGACCTGCGGCAACCGCAATCCCCAGGGCCTCGACTTCGATCCGCGCACCGGAATTCTCTGGGAATCCGAGCACGGCCCGCGCGGCGGAGACGAACTCAACATCATCCGCAGGGGCCGCAACTACGGCTGGCCCGTCATCACCTACGGCATGAACTATGATGGTTCCGCGATGACCGACAGGACCGCCCAGGAAGGCATGGAGCAACCGGTCACCTACTGGACCCCATCGATCGCCGTTTGCGGCATCGATTTTTATGAGGGCAAGGCCTTCCCACACTGGACCGGCAATCTCTTCGTCACTGCGCTCGCCCAGCAGGAACTCCGCCGCCTCGTCATCGACGGTGAAAAGGTCGTGAGCCAGGAGGTGATCCTCAAGGACATCGGCCGGTTGCGTGACGTCGCGAGCGGCCCCGACGGGTCGATCTACGTCGCCGTCAACGATCCCGGCAGGATCATTCGCCTGGTCCCGGGAAAGTAGCGGTGGCAAGGTGTAATTGTCGGGACCGCCGCAGAAGCATCAGGTGGCACGCGGCCTCCGGACGCGTTGGCTTGGGGCGCCGAGAGCAAAACGCGTCCAGCCTGTCCGTCGTAGCCTTGGCGAAGTCGGAAGGCCACGTTCCACCCAAGGGCAACTGCATGTGCCCGGCTCAGGCCTGCCCCGGCGGCGGCAAACGGCCCTCGAGCGCGTCGATCCCGTCGAAGATGGTCTGGATGTCATCGCGCGCGCCGAGGCCCTCCTGCTCCTTGACCTTGGCGATGACCGCGGCGCCGCGGTCCTTCCAGCCGAGCTTGCGAATGTATTCGTTCCAGACGTGGGTCTGCGAACGCGTGGGACGCAACGCACGACCAAAAATCCATTCGGCGATCTCGGCATCGGTCCCGCCCTCCTGCACCCGAGCCTCGACGTCCTCGAACTTCACGTTGAGGAATCCGCCGAGCTGGCCGTCGAGACCAAACGAGAGACCGTAGTTGCGCTGGAAATCCTCGGGCAGCTTGCCCGCCTGCTTGAGGCGGATCTTGTCCAACATGCGACCGAGGTGGTGCAGACCGCCGGCGTTCTTGTCGTAGGGAGAACGAATACCTTCAACGATTGGCATGGGGAGGGAGTAAACCCAAGTCCAAGGCTTTGGCGAAAGGAATTTGCCCCAAAAACATGTTACGAAAAACGGACGCGTGGCCGGAAATTGCCCACGAGATTCCCTGTTTTCCCTTCGGCCTCCGGCAAAAATTTTCCCTAGCCCGCTCATTCCGGCTAGCCTTCGCCGGCTTCTGTGCTTTCTGTGTGAAGCCTCGTACCCCATGAAAATCCTCCGCCCGTTTCTTTATTTTGCCGCTTTCGCCTCCACCGCGCTGGCCGCCGACTCAAACTTCGACCAGTGGACTGAAAACTTCTCCGCCGAGTGGATGCGCGCCAATCCCGGCCAGGCCTGCGCCTACAAGATCGACATGTTGAAGATTCTCGAGTTGCGCGAGGGAGCGGCAAGCACTCGGCCCCAAATTCAAGATCAATAAATTCCACAACCTTGTCCTGGAGACCGCAAGGTCCCGCTCGCCGTTCTCGAGCACGTGATCGATGACGACGTCGCCACAACCAAGCGTGCCCCGGGATCAAAATGACCGTGTGACCGCTGCGGAACCAGGTTTCAGACCATGACCGTCCACGAACCTTACACTCTGTTGACCGATTACCTGCTGGCGGCGCTGGCCGGCTGGCTGGCTTGGCGCCTGGCGCTTGGCGCCAGCGCAGCCATCTCCGCCACGCGATGGTGGGGTCGCACCTTGGGCCTCACCGCGATTTCCGCCTTCGTCGGCGGCAGCTATCACGGCTTTGGTCCAAATTTCCCGGCAGTGGTTGGCATCTGGTGGACAGCCGTCCTACTGATCGTCTGCCTGCTCAGCGCGGCAATGGCCATGAGCCTGCTGCACGAACTCGTGCCGGTGAAGAAACAACGGCTGTGGCTCGTGTTGATCGCGGTCAAGTTCACCGGGTTTACCGTGTGGGCCATCGTCCACCCGGTTTTTGTCGTGGTGATCGCCGACTACGGGTTGACGCTGGTGGCGTGGACGGTCGCCGCACTTTGGGTCCGCCGCGCTTGGAGCGGCTGGATGCTGGCCGGGATCGCGCTGTCGGTGGTCGCCGCCGTCGCGCAGCAAATGCGCTGGGGGCTCTCGCCGCAATTCAACCACAACGATCTCTATCACGTCATCCAGGCGCTGGCGCTCGGCGGCTTCTACCGCGCGGCGGGAAAACTCTCGGGGTCGGGGTAGTGCTCTTTCATCGGGATCGGTTCCGAGAGGGAAGAACCTGATTACAGGCGATCAGGCTCCAGGCGATCGGACAACTTCCCGATCACTTGCACACAAGCTCCTACAAATCGAGCTTGGGCTTTTCAGTGGCGGCAAATCCCGCGTGGCCCCACCACCACCGGCCCGTCACTCCAGCTTGTCGTCACACGCCCACTGCGGGAGGTGCGCGCGCGCGTAGCGTTGCATCTCCTCCAACACCGCCCGGATCACGGGCGTGGGTTCGCCATGCCACAGCGCGACCATCATGATCGGATCGAAATCCTCCAGCGGCAACGCCCGCACCAGCGACCGCGTCGCAAAATGCCCGACATCCACATTCACGCCGAAACCATAGCCGTTGACGACGAACTGCGTGATGGATTCCAACGAACTCGCCTCGATCTTCACCGGCCATTCCACCCGCAGCCGCTTGAGGCCTTTTTGAAACAGCCGGCTGACGCTCTCGGTGGCGGGCAGGCTGATCAAGGGCTGATCAATCTGGTCCATCGCCCACAGCTCGGCCGCCGACTTGATCTTTGATTTTCTCGGCACCACCAGCACCAGCGGCAGGCGCACCAATTGCAGGCAGCTTATCCGCGCCGATGGACGGTTCACCAGTGGGGTAATGGCCAGGTCGATCTCGCGGTCCTGCAACCAACTCTCCATCTGCGACTGAAAGCCGGAGCGAAATCCCAGTTGGAGATCGGGGTAGCGCACGCGCATCTGCGCGATCACGGCGGGCAGATGGTCGCGCAGCACCAGCTCGGCGGCGCAAATGCGCAGCAACGGCGCGGACCGTTTGCGTAGCTTGGTCGCCACCGCGTCGATGTTGTCGAAGAAAGGGTGCACGAATTCATACAGCACCTCGCCCTCCGCCATGAGCCGGAACGGGCTGCGTTCAAAAAGCTTGGTGCCGAGATTTTCCTCCAGTTGCAGCATCTGGCTGCTGATCGCCGGCTGCTGGATGCCGTACGGCATATGCCGCACCGCGCGGCTGATGCCGCCGTGTCGCGCCACATAGTAGAAAAGCTCCAGGTGGTGAATATTCATCACGCGCAGTCATTGGCTGACAGGAAGGACACACCGACGCAATGATGTTCGTGGCGCAGCATTGGTTCAGACAATGGGTCGCATTGGGTTTATCAATTAACGGCCTTCGGAGATTTCTGCTATTTTGAGCGCGCTGACCCAAGCTCCGCTCCGGAGCCACACACGACAGCGACGCTCAAGCCTCTTGCCAACCTGCCACATTTTTCCACCTCCCCCGCCATGATTCCCATCGTCATCATCCTCGCCCTGCTCACAATTCTGGTGAGCACCGATCCCGACCCCCGGGACCTCCCGATCGATTGAAAGGTTTTCGCCGATCCACCCATACCCACACCTGCTCCCCCTGCCATGAAATTCCTCCAAATATCCGCCCGGGCCTGCCTGCCCTTTCTCATCCCTGCCGCGTTGTTCGCGCAGGAAACCCTCCAGCTCGACAAATTCGAGGTCACCGCCCAGAAGCGCATCCAGCCGATCAGCGAGGTGCCCGTGCCGCTCACCGCGTACACCGGCAACTTTCTCGAACGGGTCGGCGTGACCGACTACAAGAGCCTCGCACCCCTCGTCCCCGGCCTCTTCATCCAGGAGCAGTCGCCCAACAATCCCGGCATCAGCCTCCGCGGCATCACGACCGACAGCGGCGATCCG
The DNA here is from genome assembly GCA_031392885.1 of Verrucomicrobiota bacterium. GTDB lineage: Bacteria > Verrucomicrobiota > Verrucomicrobiia > Opitutales > Opitutaceae > Lacunisphaera. The sequence continues at coordinate 5,302 of JANMVS010000363.1, read as the reverse complement.
CGCAGCGAAGCGCGTGTCTCCATTTTCCAGGATGGTGTCTCCATCAGCCGCTCGCGCGCCAGCGTCGTCGAGCTGTTCGACATGCAGCGGATCGAGGTGCTCAAGGGGCCGCAGGGCACGCTCTTTGGACGCGGAGCCGAGATCGGGGCCATCTCGCTCATTCAAAACAAGGCGAAGAACGAAATGTCCGGCGTCCTCACCCTCGGTTTCGGCAATTACAACGAAGTTCGCCTTTCCGGCCACTACAACGCCCCCCTCGCCGCGGACAAACTCTTCGGCCGGGTCGCCTTTGCCTACGCCAAACATGACGGCACGATCGACAACCTGGCCGACGGCTCCGGCCTGAACGGCAAGGACACGACTGCACTCCGCGGTGCGCTCCGCTGGCAACCGGACAATCGCACAACCGTCGACCTCATCCTAAACTGGCAGAACGACAATCCTCCCGGGACCGCGTTCAAAAGCGGTGTCATCCCCACCTCGCGCGGCGACACCGACCATTTCACCGCCGCCGAACTGAATCGCGGCCGCCGCCTCGGGGTGGAGCGCACGGTGTGGAGCGCCACCGGTATCATCGAGCACGAGTTCAACGACGCGTGGTCCATGACCAGCATCACCGGTTGGCGCGGTTACGATTCCTACGAGAATTTTGACGCCGACGGCTCCCGGATCTTCCTGCTCGAATTTGCCGAGGATGCGGGCGGGCGGCAGTTCAGCCAGGAATTGCGCTTCAATTTCGCCAACGGCGGCCGCTTCACCGGTTTCGCCGGCGCCGGCTACTTTCATGAAACCGGCTCGGCCCGCGTCCCCTTTTACACCGACGAGCGCCAGCTCTGGCCGTTCCTCTCCGGCTCTTTCCGTTCCGGCCTGCTCGGGGCCGGGCTGCCCGCCGCCCTCGTCAACTTCGCCGTGCCCGCGCTGAACCCGTTCGTGCCGCAGGCGACGCTGCCGGCCACGTTTGCCGCGTTCGCCAATCCCGGGTTGCCGGCATCGCTCCGGGGCCTGGCCTTCCTCGCCGGCGCGCCGCTCCAGGGTTACCGCGCCGACGAATACACCCAGTCGGCCCGCACGAGTGCGCTCGATGCTTTCATTGACGGCACCTGGCAGGCGGCCGACCGGTTCGAAATCACCGGAGGCCTGCGCCTGACGCATGAAAAACTCACCTCGGGCTACGAGGCTCACAACGGCTCGACGCCCACGCTCGGCTTCATTGTCAACAGCATCCCCGGCTACCCGTATCTTCCCTCAGGCGGCAAGCGCGAGTCCAGCGGCTCCGCCTCGTCGTGGGACGGACGGTTGATTGCGAAATACAACGTTTCCAAAACCTTCAACGCCTACGCGGGCGTGGCGCGAGGCCACCGTCCGCAAAGCGTGCTCGTGGACTCCACGTCCACCACCGTCGCACGCGAAGAGGTCGTCTGGAACTACGAGGCTGGCGTCAAGGGCTCGCTGGCCGGCGGCAAGGTGCAATGGCAGGCGTCGGCCTTTCAATACAACTATGCCCATTTTCAAACCAATGTGCTCAGTCTCGGCAGCTTCAAGGTGCTCGACGCCGGCAACGCCACCGGCCGCGGCTTCGAGTTCGGCCTGCTGGGCACCGTATCGGATCAGGTAAGCCTGTTCGTCAACTACGGTTACACGGACGCCACCTTCGACCGTGCCGGCGACGACGGTCTACCTCAGCAGTATGCCGGCAACACGTTCCGGCTCTCGCCCCGGAACATGTTTTCCATCGGCGGTACGTTCACCCTGCCCAGCAGCGGGGCCGGCCAGTTCTTTTTCACTCCGGTGTATCAATACAAGTCGATGCACTACTTCGAGGACAACAACGCCGCGTTCAACTACGGCCTCCGGCAGGATGGCTTCGGCATCGTCAACCTGCGCGCCGGCTGGCGTTCGCCCAAGGGCCGGTGGGAGATCACCGCCCATGCCGACAACCTCTTCGACGAGCAATACCTGATCGACGCCGGCAACGTGGGTGGCTCGTTCGGCATCCCGACCTTTGTCGCCGGCCACCCGCGCCGCCTCGGCTTGCAGGCGAGCGTGCGGTGGTAGGCTCAGAGTAAACCCCGCCGGGGCATTTGAAAAATCCACTGATGCCTCGCGGTGGCTAGCACCGAATTCGTGGCACGGGTCACCCGGCCCGTTAACCCGTTCCGCACGGGGTCGGGTGACCCATGCCACTTTCCGCCCATGCAGCACCCGCCTTATCACAAAAAATCCTCCAACTCCGCTCCCACCCCATCACCGGGTTATGACAACCAGCCTGCAGATATTGCCGCAAGCCCCCGGCGTTTTCCTCGCCGCCGATCTCGTGACCGGGATCGTCCACTGGCTGGAGGACGTCTTTGCCGACGAATCCATGCCCTTCATCGGCCGCCACGTCGCACGCACGAACATCGGGCACCACCACTTCCCGCGCCATTTCACGCGCCTCACCTGGTGGCAGAGTTCGTGGCTGCTCTGCGGCCTGGCCGCGGTGTTCCTGCTCGCGGCCTGGTGCTGCGGGTTCCTCACCTGGCAGGCATGGCTCTTCGCCCTGCTCAGCGCCAACGCCAACGAAATCCACAAATGGGCGCACCGCACCCGCGCCGAGAACGGCCCGGCGATCACGTTCTTCCAGAACATCCGATTGCTCCAGACCCCGCGGCACCACGCCCGCCACCACACCGATCCCAAGGACTGCCACTATTGCACCATCTCCAATGTGCTCAACCCGCTCCTAGACCGGATCAACTTCTGGAGCGGCCTCGAACGCCTCGTCACCCGCGCCACCGGCCTGCGCCGCCGCCGCGATACCTCGGTCGCCGGACAGGGCCCCGGCCCGGCCTGGCTCGCAGACTACCGTCCCCGCCGCGCCGCGCCGGTCGCAGCCGGCGCCTGCCGCCCGCCGAATCCCGTCGCACCAGAGATTCCCGGTCGCGCGGCCACAACCATCAGCCAGCCCAACGCGCGTCGCGGCAGGGCGTGCCCGCGGCAATCCCGCTGTCCCGAGGCAGTCAGCCAATGAACCCGCTCCTTCCCACCCGCTGTCTTTTCGCCGCCGCGCTTGCCCTGACGCACGGCGGTTGCGCGACCATCAAACGCACCGCCGTCAACCAGCTCGGTGATGCGCTGGCAGCGGGCGGCACAACTTTCTCTGCCGATGACGACCCGGAATTGGTGAAGGCCGCGGCACCGTTCAGCCTAAAGCTGATGGAGAGCCTCCTGGCCGAAAGCCCGCGGCACCGGGGCCTGCTCCTCGCCACCGCCCGCGGTTTCACCCAGTACGCCTACGGCTTCGTGCAGCAGGAGGCCGACGAAATCGCCGACCAGGATTTCGCCGCCGCCACGGCGCTGCGCCTCCGGGCCCGCCGGCTGTATCTCCGCGCGCGCGACTATGGATTGCGCGGTCTCGATGCGGTTCATGACGGCTTCGCTCTCACCCTTCGCGCCAATGCGCCCGATGCCGTGCGCCACACGACCGTGGCCGACGTGCCGCTGCTGTATTGGACGGCCGCGGCGTGGGGCGCGGCCATCGCGCTGTCCAAGGATGATGCTGACCTTATCGCCGACCAGGGCATCATTGAGGCGTTGATCGACCGTGCGCTGGCGCTGGACGAGGGGTTCGACCACGGCGCGATCCACACTTTCCTCATCACCTACGAGATGGCGCGACCGGGCGGTGCCGACGATCCGGCGGCCCGCGCCCGAAAGCACTTCGATCGCGCGATGGAGCTGTCTGGCTCACAGCAGGCCGGACCGCTGGTCAGCCTCGCCGAGTGCGTCACCCTGCCCCGCCAGAACCGCGCCGAGTTCGAAGCCCTGCTGCAGCGCGCCGTTGCCATCGATCCCGGCGCACGTCCCGAGTGGCGATTGCTCAATCTCGCCATGCAGCGCCGCGCACGCTGGCTGCTTGGCCGGACGGACGAGTTGTTCCTGCCCGCGTTGAAGGAGAATCTATGAAAAAACTCATCACCCTTTCTTGCTGCTTTGCACTCCTGGCGCAGGCCGCCGAGCCCGTCGTCGAGATCAAGCTCGCCACCATCCTGCCCGCCGGCACCTCGGGCCACCAGCGCCTCATGGAAATGCGCGACGCCTGGCAGAAGGCCTCGGGCCAGTCGGTGAAACTCACGGTTTATGCCGGCTCGGCGGACGGGGAGGCTCTGCTCGTGAAAAAAATGCGCGGAGGCCAGATCCACGCTGCTCTCGTCTCCGCCGTCGGTCTCTCGGGCATCGATCGCTCCGCCACGAGCCTGCAGCTCATGCCGCTGACCTTTCATAACTGGGGAGAAGTCGACTATGTGCGCGAAAAAATCCGCGGCGACCTCGAGGAACGGCTGCGGGCGAAAGGCTACGAAGTGCTGTTCTGGGCCGACGCAGGCTGGGTGCGCTTTTTCTCCAAGGAACCCGCTGTCCGCCCGGACGATTTCAAAAAAATGAAGATGTTCGTCTGGGCCGGGGAGCCGAACCAACTGACGATCATGCGGGGCCTCGGCTACCAGCCGCTCGGGCTGGAGACCGAGCAGATCCTCCCCGGCCTTTCGACCGGGATGATCAATGTCGTGCCGGTGCCGCCGTTTCTCGCCAACGCGCTGCAATACAACCGCTATGCCGGTCACATGCTCGATCTTCCCTGGGTGCCGATCGTCGGGGCCGCCATAGTCCGCCGCGATATATGGGAAAAGATTCCGGCCACGCTCCGCGCGGAGCTGTTGAAGTCCGCCGAGGCCACCGGCCGGATTTTTCGCATGCGCTGTCGCGAGGAAGACAACGCCGCCATCGCCGCGATGCAAAAACGCGGGCTTATCGTGCACTCGGGCACTCCGGAGATCGCCAGTGAATGGGCCGCGATGGCCGAACAGGTTTACCCGAAAATCCGCGGGACCATGGTGCCGGCGGAACTTTTCGACCGCGTCCAGGCGCTTGTCGCCGAATACCGCGCCACCCGCCTGGCGGCCACACCGTGACCATGAACCCGGCGATCACAACGGGGGGCGGGCGGGCCGGAGCGCCATGCCTCTGCGACCAGAGCGGGATTCCCGCTCCACCCGCCACTGCCGCTCACCCCAAACCAAAGGCAGACGGGACCGGACCGCGACTGCCTTGGCGGCATACCGGGGAAAATCTCGCGCTCACGTTCCTGCTCTCCGCGATGATCGCGCTGCCGCTGCTGGAGATCGCCTTGCGTCAATTTTCCACCGGGATCCCGAGCGCTCCCGATTTTCTCCGTCATCTCACTCTGCTCGTCGGCATGGCCGGCGGTGCCATCGCCGCCCGCGAGGGCCGGCTGCTGGCGCTCGCGGCGGCACCCGCCCGGTGG
>JANMVS010000341.1:0-2744 GCA_031392885.1 Verrucomicrobiota bacterium | reverse complement strand
AGGTTGTGGCCTCAAGCGCCGAGCGCGTTCTCTATACTTCGCTGGACCGGCTCCGGCAGCTGCAGGCGCATCGCTGGGCCTATGTGGTGGTGCAGACCATCGCGCCCGACGGTGAGGCGGCGGCGCTCGCCCGGATGCAGGCGGTATTGAACGGATCATTGCCCACTTTCCAGCTGCCCTTGCCGGCTGGGATTGTAAAATAGGTCCGCCTCAGGGCTGCTTTTTGCGGTGTTGCCAAGGCACGGCTCACTCGTAGGTTGGCCGTCCCTCAGATGATGACCGTCATCGCCGCCACCAAGCCCGTTCTCCTTCAATCAGCCGCCGAGCCCTATTGGTGGGCTCTGCTCGCCGGTGGGCTGGTGGGTGTTATGGGTGGTTTTGTGGCGGTCTGGTTCATTATGCGCCAGACCCGCCGCTTGTCGGAACAGAGCGCCGCGTCGCATCTGGAACTCGCCAAGCGGGAGGCCGCCGTCGCCGCCCAGGAGCTCATCAGCAAGGCGGACGGGGAGATTCTCCACCGCGTGGCCGAGTTGAACCGCGACCTCGATCGCCGCAAAATCGAAATTGAGATCATGCTGCGTGAGATCCGTTCCCACGAGGAGTCGCTCGCCCTGCTCGATCACCAGCTGGAACAGCGGCAGGAGCGCCTCGCCCGCGAGAGCAGCGCCATCACGCAGGCCCGCGACGCCATGCGGGACCTCTCGAAGAGCCTGCGCAAACGCCTCGAGGGCGTCGCCTCGCTCGATGGGGAGGAGATCCGCCTGCAGTTGCGCGAGGAAATCACCTTTGAATGCCAGGAAGAATTGCGCGTGCTGCGCAAGGAACTGCTCGAACGCTCCGAGCAGGACATCGTGCAAGAGGGCAAGCGGATCCTGGTGACCGCCATGCAGCGCCTCGTCAGCAAGCCGAACAACGACCTCACCGCGACCATCGTCCAGCTGCCCACCGAGGAGATGAAGGGCCGCATCATCGGCCGCGAGGGGCGCAACATCAAATCCTTCGAGGCGGCGACCGGCACCACCCTGCTGATCGATGAGTCGCCGCAGATGGTGCTCATCTCCTCCTTTGATCCGGTGCGCCGCGAGATCGCCAAGCTCGCCCTCGAAGCGCTGCTCAAGGACGGGCGCATCCATCCGGCCAGCATCGAGGAGTTCGTCAACCGCGCCCGGCAGGAAATGGACCTCAATGTCGCCCAGATCGGCGAGGAGGCCGTGGACCGGCTCAAGATTTCCGGCCTGCACCCCGAGAGCATCAAGCTGCTGGGCAAACTGCGCTTCCGGTTTTCCTACACGCAGAATGTCCTCGATCACTCCATCGAGGTGGCCCAGCTCTGTGCGATGCTGGCTTCCGAGCTCGGGCTCGAGCCCAATGTCGCCAAGCGGGCCGGCCTGCTGCACGACATCGGCAAGTCGATCGAGGGCGAATACGAGGGCAGTCATGCCCAGATCGGCGCCGACTTCATCCGCCGCTACGGCGAGACCAGCATCGTCGTCAACGCCGTCGCCGCCCACCACGCCGAGGTCAAGCCCGAGACCATTTACGCCGGGCTCGTGATTCTCGCGGACGCCATCTCCGCGTCGCGGCCCGGCGCCCGGGCCGAGGCGATGACCTCCTACATCGAGCGGCTCGGCCGGCTCGAAAAACTCGCCATGACGCTGCCCGGCGTGCAGCAGGCATTTGCCATCCAGGCCGGCCGCGAGGTGCGGGTGCTGGTCCAGCCCAGCGTGGTGACGGACGAGCAGGCCCATGCGCTCGCCAAGACGCTGCGCCTGAAGATCGAGCAGGAACTCGACTACCCCAGCACCATCAAGATCACGGTCATCCGCGAGCAGCGTTACACGGAGACGGCGACGTAGGATTAACCACGAAAAACACTCATAACACGAAAGAAGAACAGGCGGTCTGGTGCTTTTTGGATTTTCTTTCGTGGGTTTCGTGTGTTTCTTGGTGGCAGATGGCTGACAAAAAAATCCTCGAGACCTTTCCGAATCCCGCGCCGCGCCGCGACTACGTGATCGAACACACGCACCACGAGTTTACCTCGGTGTGCCCGATGACCGGTCACCCGGATTTCGCCGATATCACGGTGTGCTATGTGCCGGACAAGATCTGCGTCGAGCTGAAGTCGTTGAAGCTGTATTTTCACGCCTACCGGAACGAGGGGATTTTTTTCGAGGCGGCGACGAACAAAATCTGCGATGATCTCGGGACGGCGCTCAAGCCGCGCCGCATGACGATCATCGCCAACTGGAAGGCGCGAGGCGGATTCTCCTCGGTGGTCACGGCCGAGTGGAAAAAGAAGTGATGCAGATATTACCACGAAATACACGAAACACGCCAAATCCCTGAAGAGGGGTTTTGATTTTCGTGTCATGCGTGTGTTTCGTGGTGGTCCTCTGATGCATTGGAAAAACACACCGGTCCATTTCATTGACTTCGAGGGCAACGCCGCCTCGGGCATCATCGAGTTTGGGGTCGTCACTTTGCGCCGCGGCGAGATCGCGGAGACAAAGACCCGGTTGTGCCAGGCCAGCGGCCGGATCTCGGCGGCCGATGCGGCCGTGCACGGGTTGCAAGATCCGGATCTGTGGGAGGCGGCGCCGTTCAACGAGGAATGGGAATATTTCGCCGGCTTGCGGGACAGCGGACCGCTGGCGGCGCATTTCGCCGCGGCGGAAAATCATCTGCTCAAGACGGTGTGGGCCTATCCGCGCAGTGCCCCGGATTTTGCGCGGCCCGGCAAG
>JANMVS010000337.1:0-6234 GCA_031392885.1 Verrucomicrobiota bacterium | reverse complement strand
GCGCGTGGCGTCCAGCGCCAGCCCGTGCGTGAAATTGGGCCGGAGAAAAATCACCGCGTGGGTCTGCTCGAATTCCCCGCCCCAGACGGTGGCGGCCCCAGCCTCGGCGCGGCCGAAGAACACGGTGCGATTCGGATCCTTCCAGCGGCCCTGCAAGTCGATCTCCGCCGCTGGCGGCGCAACGGGGAAGGTGAAGTGGGCCTGCCAGAAATTCAGCCACCAGTCGCCGTTGAACCAGCCGTTGATGGCCGGCGGGTGCAGCCGGCCGCGCAGCAGCATCCGGTAATCGGACGAGAGAAAATCCATCCAATAGGAACCGCGCGCCACATTTTCGCCCAGCTCCACGTGCGCCTCATGCGCCAGGAAACTGGTGCCGTGGATGTCAATCCGGCCGCGCGCCGCGGTGATCTTCACCCCGCGCGAGTCGAGCCGGCCGGCATCCACCCGGCTGGCCAGGTTCGCGAATTTCCAGCCCGGGCCGAGCGTGGCGTCCGCGCGGAAGGTCACCGGGTCGCCAAAGACAAAATACGCGGCGGCGCGCGGGGTATGCTCCCGCAGCACCCGGCTGATCAGCGTGGGCGCCACCCGGCCGGCCGCGTGGATGCGCGCGGTCTGTTCCTGCAGCCGGGCGGTGACCGCCGCGGAAAGGAACTCCCCGTCGAGCTGCGCGCTCCCTTCGGCCTGGAGGTTAGGCCAATCCGACAGATCGGCGTGCAGCACCGGCCCGAGGGCCTGTTCGCCCTCCGCGGTCAGGGTGCTGGCGGCGAACAGCACGTCCAGCGGTCGCACGGAGAATTTTTCCAGCGTGACCTGGGCTGTGAGAATGGCGCGCACATTCTCCACCGTGTAATCGCCCCGGTAGGCGGCGTGATGGATCGCGGTATGCAGGCGCAGGGGACGGCTTTCCTTGCCGTCCAGCCGCAGGGTGGCCGTGGCGGCGAGGGAGCCCAGCGTGAACGGCTGGCCCCAGGGCTGGTGCGCGGCCCGGGCCGTGAAGAGCAGGGTGGCGGTGTTGCCGATGCCCGCGGGACGCTCGAGGCGGACGGTGAGCGCGGGTTCGTCGAAGGCGTCGAGCTGATGCACGTTGAGCGCGAGGGAGCGGCTGAGCTGCAAAAACCGCGCGGCAATCTGCTCCGGTGCCAGCGGCGGGGCGCCGGCCGGTGGCGCCGGTACGGCCAGTTCGCCCTGCGCGGTGACGGTGAGCTGGCCGACGCGGCCGATGCACAGGTCCAGCCGCCAGAGATTATCCTCGTGCCGCAACGACAGCGCCAGATCGCGGACGAGCGGCTCCACGGTGCCGCTCGGGGAGAGCATGGCCGGCAGCTGCAGCGTCGCGCCTTCCAGCCGGATCTCATCCGGGAGCGGGCGGCCGGCGAGGGCCGACCAGAAGTTGCGCCGGACATAAACCAGCCGGCTGGTGACCAGCGGTTCCTCGAACTGCTTCATGTGCACCGTCACGTTTTCGAACAGGATTTTGCCGGTGGGGTCGAGACTGACGCGGCCGAACTTGATGAAGAGGTTGGCGCCCGCGAGGTCCGCCTCGATGCGCCGGAGCACGAAGCCCGGCACGGGCAGTTCCTTCGCCACCGTGATATAGACCAGGCCGACGAGCGAGACACTGAGCCCGAGCCACACCACCCAGCAAGCCAGGGTCGCCAGGCAGGAACCGCAGAAGCGCAGCGCGAGGGTGAGAGAAGAGGATGGGGAGGGCATAGACCGCCGCTACAGTTATGGCTTTCTGGCCTCGACCGGAGGAGGCGCTTTTTCGGCCTCCACGGCGGGGGCTGGTTCTTTCGTCGGTTCCGGGGCCGGCGTAACGGGTGTGATGGACGCGCCCGGATCATTTTTCTCCGCGTAGGTCAGGGCGAAAAGGGCGTCGAGCATTTCCGGCGAGACCTCGAATTGGACCCCGCCGAACTCCGGGGTGCCCGCGAGCAGGGTCGATCCGCCCAGGCGCTCCGTGAGCCAGAGGGTCGAGGTGGGGTTTTGCGCGGCGCCGTTGCCGCCGGCGAACGCGAGGTTGACGTCGAGCCGGTATTTCCACGGCTGCGCGCCTTGCGCGGTGTCGGCGTGCTCGGGCGTGAAGTTGTCGGCGGTGAAATTTTTCGCGGACAGCTTGCGCAGACCGGCGAGCAGGGCGGCGAGTGGCTTGCGCCGGATCTCCGGTTCGGCGGCGAGCGCGGCGGCCCAGTTGCTCTCAGTCTCCGCCAGCGAGTGGTGGTAAACCGGCGCGTTGGCGGCGAGGTCCGTGAGGGTGAGGCTGGTGAGGCGGGCACTCTCCGGCAGTTCGCGCAGCAGACGCTGGCGGTAATGGCGGGCGAGGGCCGGGGTCTCCTCCAGAATGTCGGGCAGGATCTGGTAGACGAACGGGGCGCTCGTCACGCGGGCAAAAGCCGCCGCGCGCTCCCCGGGCGAGACGCCGACCTGCAGCGTGAGGGTGGACGCCTCGTTGCTGTGGGGGCCGCCGCCGGTGCTGAGACCGAGGGTGATCTCCCGCTCGGGACGGTTGAAGCCGTATTTCTCCAGATCGGCGGCGGCCGGGGCGTCGCTCAGGAATTTTTTCGCGGAGAGCTCGTAAAGTTTTTTCAAGAGATCCTCCACCAGCGCGAAGTCGGCGGGGGTGGTGAGGGGCGCCTGGCCGCTGATGCGGGCGACCACCTGCCAGGCCGCGGCCCCGGCTCCGCCCTCGAGGCGCTGCAAGCTCAACTCCGGCTGGCCCGGGGCGCCGAGAGTGACGGCCGTGACGGTGCCGGGCTCGAAGTCCAGGACCTGCCGGTCGCGCAACTGCTCCTGCGCCGTGCGGAGGGTGTCGAGCAGGGCCGGGGGCACCGCGGTGGTGAAGACGTTGGCCTTGTCCTCAATCTTGGCGAAATACTGGCCGCCGGTATCGGCGTTGCCGAGCAACAGGGTCTCGCGGCGGGCGTTGCCCTCGAGGGTGACCCGCAGGGCGGGTGAGGTCAGCCCGGCGCGGTCGAGATCGGCCTCGCGCGGTTCGAGGAATTTTTTCACGGTGAGGGCGTTGAGCGAGTTGATGGTCACCACGACGGCGGCCTTGCTCGCGCGGGCGTTGATGGGGGTTTCGAAACCCCAGTGCCCGGCCGCGTCGCGGCGGAGACGCACCTTGAGGTTGGGCGCGGCAGTCTGCACATTGAGCGAGCGGACCTCGAAGACGGGCACCGTAAAGATGGAATCGGAGCGGAGGTCGTCGAGGGCGAGGCTGACGCTGTCGGCGAGGCTGCGGCCGACGACATGGATGCGGGCCCCGTCGGGCGAGAGGACATAGAGGCGCTTGCCGATCTCCGTGACGTTGCCAATTTTAAGCGTGTAGGCTTTTTTCGCGGAGGTGAAGGTCAGGGTGATGGCCGGCTGGTCGAGGCCGTAGTCGGCCATCGTCTGGCCGCTCTTGGCGAGATCGGCGACGGCGAAGCTGGTCTCGTGCTCGAGGAACTGCAGTTCCTTGATGAGGCGGTCGACGGCATGCGGGTTGGCCGGCCAGTCGTAGGGCTCGGTGAGCCACCAGGAATCACCGCGCCGCTCGAGCTTGAGGGTCGCCACCGCGGGGCTGGTACTGGTGCGCGTCAGCGCATCGATGGTGGCGACCTCGGCGCCGAGCACACGTTTGCCGTTGGCGTCGGGGAGTTGCAGCTTCTCGTATTGGAAAATGTAGAAGAAGAGGATGACATTGAGGAACAGCAGGACGACGGTGACTTTGGAGCGCATGACGGGGAGGGGTACGAGGTAAGCTTTATCCCGGGATTAATCAGTCGGATTTAACCACGAAACACACGAAGCACACGAAAGGCGGAAGTTCGGAAAAAACGCCGGCCACCCCTGGCCTGGGCCGGGAGCTGGCAGTTAACCCACAAGCTGCGCCGGCCGACGCGGGCACCAAAAAGGGGGTAGGGCCGGTGCTTGACGCCGGGCCGGAAGGAGAATGGGGGGAGCGCATGTCTGGGATTTTAGTCGGGGCGCAACCTCAGTTCCGCCGGGTCCAGTAGACGATGAGGCCGAGCAGGGCGACGCCGCCGGGCACGAGGAAATAAAGGCCGAGCCGGAGCCGGACCAGTTCATCCTGGCTGAGGGCGAGTTGGAAGCGCGGGATGGGGCGCGGCGGGATGTTCAGCTGGGTATCGCGATCGACAGTCCAGCTCACCGTGGCGAGGAAGAGATTCAGGTTGCCGCCGTAGCTGATGCGGTTGTTGGTGACGAGATCGGCGGTGCCCAGGACCGCAAGCCGGCCGCCGCGCACGCTCAGCGGGAGGTTGTTGGCGGGTTTCAGCCGTTCGGAGACGACCATGACGCCCAGCTGGCCGGTCAGATCCTGGCCGGCATCGTATTTGGCCGGAATCCGCAGGCGGTAGCTGGTCTCGCCCCAGGCGGTCTCGCCGGTGGCGATCAGGACCTTGACGTTCAAGCCATCGTCCGCCGAGCGGCCCTTGTCCTCGGTCACCACGCGGGCCGGACCGACGAGCACGGGGAGGTCGCTGCTCACGAGGTTCTTCGTGATGTAATGGTCCTTGTTGAAATGCCGCAGCATGAGTTCGCCGGTGTCCGAGAGGTAGGCGCTGCTGGTGTCATGGATGACATTGTCGTAGGCGATGATGCCCCAGTCGAAGAGCAGGTCCTCGAGGCCGTGGGCGCGGGTCGGATCGAGCATGAGGATGATGCGGCCGGCGCGGGTTTGGAGATAATTGCGCAGCAGTTCCGCCTCGAACGGCTGCACGCGGCCCTGCTGGCCGGCGATGATGATGAGCGCGGCATCGTCGGGGATCTTGTGGGTCAGGCTGAGATCGAGACCGGCGAGATCATAGTTGCGCTGGCGCAGTTCGTCGCGGAGCTGGGAAAGGCCGCGGGCCCCGTCGACCTCATCGGGCCGCATCTCGCCATGACCGCTGAGGAAATAGATTTTCTTTTTGCTCGGGGAGGAAATGTCGAGGATGGCGGCGGTGAGCGCCACCTCGCCCAGGAAGGACTCCTTGCGTTTCTCCTTCATGTTGACGCGGTAAAATTCACTGAGGAGCATCACCCGGCGATGGCTGTCGCTGTCGAGCACCACGACGTTGGGCTGGTCGAGGTGGAGGGCTTCGGCGTCGCGGCGGCTTTGGTAGACATCGAGGTAACGGACCTCGATTTTGCCGTTGGGGCTGTTGCGGGTCTGGTAGGTGTATTCGCGGAGGAGGCCGCTGAGATCGCGGTAGGCCGAGGCGAGCTCGGGGTTGTCGCCATTATTGGTGAGGGTGACGGTGATGCTGACGTTGTGCTCGAGGCGTTCGAGGTAGGACTTGGTCTCGGCGGAAAGCGAGTGCTGGCGGTTGCGGGTCAGGTCGAAGCGCCAGGCGTGGTTCAGGGCGATGTAGTTGAGTCCCCCGAAGAGCGCGAGGAAGAGCACGGCCTGGAGGATCAGGTTGATGAACCGGATCCAGCGGGCGGCACGGAAGCTGTCGGCGTAGTGCATGCGTCAGCTGCTCAGGATTTTGGCCTCGACGCCGAGGATGCTGAAGATGAGGGCGAGCACCGAGCCGGTAAGGTAGAAGAACACCTGCCGGGTATCGATGACGCCGTGCGTGAAATCCTCCACGTGCCCGGTGATGCGCAGGGATTCGACGGCGAGCTTGACCGACTGCATGCCCTCGGTGTTCAGCACGCTGAGTTCGTCGACGTAGCTGAGCCCGCCGATCAGGCCGAGCAGGAGGGTGAAGCTCAAAATGCCGGCGACCGCCTGGTTGCGGGTCAGGGCGCTGGCGAGGATGCCGAGGGCAATGAACAACAGGCCGCTGACCGCGATGAAGAGGTAGCCCCCGACAAGCGGGCCGGGATCGAGGAAGCGGGCATCGCGTGCATAAACCTTCAGGATGTAGTGAAAGCCCAGGGTCGAGCCCCAGAGGATCAGATAGAACAGGTAGGCCGCGGAAAATTTTCCGAGCACGACCTCGGTGGTGCTGACCGGCGCGGTGAGCAGGGTCTCGAGCGTGCCCAGACGGCGCTCCTCGGCGAAGGACTTCATCGTCAGCAGTGGCACGATGAAGAACACCGGAAACCAGAAGAGCTGGAAAAACATCACCGCGGGCGGGGTCTCCTGCGGGGCCTTGCTATAGAGTTCGAGGATGCCGGCGAAAATGAAGCCCATCACGCCGAGGAACAGCACCGCGGCGATGTAGGTGCTCGAGCTGTAGAGCAGGGAGCGGATCTCGTGGGAGAGGATGGTGAAGTAATGGCGCATGGGAACTCAGGCTT
>JANMVS010000293.1:0-2847 GCA_031392885.1 Verrucomicrobiota bacterium | reverse complement strand
GGTTCTTCGCTGTTTTCAGTGGGTAGCAGGTAAATCGAGGCGCCCGGCGGTGAAGTAAAGCATGGTGATAAGATTCTTGGTGGAGCGGAAGCCGCGGGCCTTCCGCTTGACCGCAGAGAAGACGCTGTTGAGCCCTTCGAGGAAGGCGTTGGTCGTGCCGTGCAGCCAGTGCGCCATGACGCCTTCGAGGTGCCGTTCGATCATCTTCGCCGTTTTCACCATGGCCGCGAACAACGCGGGCGCGGATTTGCCCGCGACCCAGCGCACCCAGCGGCACCAGGCGCGCAGTTTACGCCGGGCCAGCGTGGCGTCCGCGATCTCGTAGATCTTCTGCAGGATCAGCCGCATCTGGTGCGCTTTGACGCTCGCCAGATTGCTTTTCAACAGCCCGACGTAGTGCGCCGCCTGCTTGGCCGTGTGGTTCTCAGGATTCTTGAGCAAGATCCAGCGCGTCTGTTTGAGCTGTTCGCGGGCGGTGCCCTCCACTTGCGCGCACTCGGCCCGGCGAGTTTCGTCGACCCCGAAGTTCGCGTGCATGATCACGTGAAACTTGTCGAAGACGACGACGGCTTGTTCGCCGAGATTCTCGCGCGCCCCGGCGATGTAGGCCGGGCTCATATCCATCGAGACCTCGGTGATCGCTCGCGGATGGCCGTTGTGCGCCCCCAGCGCTTCGACAAAGGCCGTCCAGGTGGCCGCGTCCTTGCCCGGTGTGGCGAAGAGGACGCGTTTACCGATTAGATCGCAAAAGACGCTCACATAGTGATGCCCCTTGCGCACGCTCAGCTCGTCGCAGCCCACACAGACGACCCCGCTCCAATCCACCTTCGGCCACGCCGCTGCGACGTGCGCGTGCAACAACCGCCACAACCGCGTATCCGTCTCACCCACATGCCGAGCCACCGCCGCCACCGGCATCTGGCGCAAGAGCAGCAGCACCATCGCCTCAAAGCCTTGCGTGAAGTGCTTGGCCAGGCCCTCCCACGGTGGCGTAACCCGGTAGACTTTGCCGTCGGTGGTGCGCTGCCCGCGCGGCAAGTGGCAGCGGATTTCGCAGCGATGCTCGAAGACATCAAGGTGGCGCCAGACGAGCTCCTCGGCGACATGGTCGTAACAGCTCACCGCTTGGCCGGCCCCGACACTCTCGGCGGACCACAATCCATCCGTCTCTTCGACCCACAGTCGAACCACGCCGTCCAGCTCCCCACGCGCGGTGCCGTCCTTCGGCGCATACTCGCACCGCGTCACGCGCCACTGCTGTCCCAATCCCAAAAGTTCGTGGAATAATTGCTCAGGTGTCATCCCGCCACCTTACCTCAACCCTCGCCCTTACCCACTGGAAACAGCGAGGAACCTGGTTTGGAGTTTGTTTCTGATCGGACTGACGCTGATTGGCGGCCCGGCGCCGGAGGCGCTGAGCACGTTGCTGGCTGAGACGGCGGGCGACTATTTTCCCGCGCAGGCCGGCGTGCGCCTGGTGCGGGGTGACGTAATCGATGCCGGAGTGGTAATGCTGGTGGTTATACCAGTCAAAGTATCTTTGAAAATAAGTGACGGCCTCGGCGTCATCTAGAAACTGGCCGGGATATTCCGGGGCGCGCTTGACGGTGGAAAAGGCCGACTCGATGAACGGATTGTCGTTGGGGGTGCGCGGGCGGGAGAACAATTGCGGCATGTGGTGATCCTCGCAGAGCTGGCGGATCGGCTTGGCTTTCATCTGACGGCCGCGGTCATTGAGCAGTTCGGGCCGCTGGTCTTCCGGCAGGTCCAGGATGTTTTCCAGCTCCAAACCGCCTTCGAGGAGCAGCCGGGCCTCCGCGGCGGTCTGCGTCCAGCCAATCCGCCAATGCAGTGCCTTGCGGGAAAACTCGTCGAGCAGCAGGTAGAGGTAAAGATACACCCCCTTCTCCAGCGTCAGCAGGTAGCTGATGTCCCAGCACCAGCGCTGGTTGGGGGCAGTCAGGGCTTTGCGCACCGGCAGCAGCGAGCGACCGTTGTGGTGGCCGCCGGGGCCGCGCGCCGTCATCAGGTCGCGCGCTTTCAACACCCGGTAGACCGTGGAAAAGGACGCGAAGAACAGGCCCTTGTCCCCAGCGGTCACCGCCAAGATCCGATGCGAGAGATCCACGTATTCCTGACTGATGGCCAGGGCGGCAATGCGCTCGATCTCCTCTGGCAGCAAGCGATGCAACGCTTCCTGCGGGCCGGGGGTGCCATCCGCCAAATCCAAGCCCTGGCGCTCGTGCGCCTGCCAGCGCACGACCCGGCGATGGGCGATCACCAGCATCGCGCAACTGCGCCGGGCGGAAACGCCCTGGTCTTGGGCAGTGGCAATCACAATCAGGATGGCTTGTTTGGTCGCCGCGGGCAGCCAGGTTCCGGCTATCGGTCCCACGAACCCCCATTCGTTTTTTTTCGCAGGATGGCCAGTTCGACCGCCTGGTCGGCCAGGGCACGCTCCTTTTCCTCCAGTTCCGCTTTGAGTTGATCATACGATTCGGTGCTGACCAACTCTACCTTGCGGCCTGGCTTGGCCCCGAGGCGTTGCAGGGCTCCTTCCCGGACCTGCTGACGGATGCGGGCCAAGTCGGTGGAGAACATGCCCTCCCGCCGCAGGATCTCCCCAACGGGTTGATCCGGACGCTGCGTCTCGAGGTAAATTTGAAACTTCTTCTCGGCGCTCAGATACCGCCGTTTTTTCTTTTGGCCGGTCGTCGCCGACTCGGTCGAGGTCGATGCTGCTTTGCTACTGTTCATGTTTTCTTTCGCTGTTGAACCGCCAGAGGAGACGCTCCCGACGAAGGGAGCCCGTAGGGCGACCGAAGTCGGGAGCGTCTCCTCTGCTCT
>JANMVS010000253.1:0-3303 GCA_031392885.1 Verrucomicrobiota bacterium | reverse complement strand
TGCAGCGCGGGCATGATGAAGCGACCGAGAAAATACATCCAGAACGGAGCCGATAGGATCAGCGCCGCATAGAACGAGACGTGAAACGCGATGAAGAAAGCCTCCGCCGGACCGAAGTTGTGCAGCCGTACCCTCAGGGAGGAGTCCGCGGAGGAGTCCGCCGGGGCCGGCAAAAGTTTCAGCGTGGCGACCTGCTCCTGCCCGACCTTTGCCACTCCCACCCGGAAGACGGCGTGCGGCGCGTCACCGCTCGGCAGGCCCGCAAACAGATCGCGGGAGACGGCATAGGGGCCAAGCAGGGTGGAGCCAACCTGAAAGCTGACGGTTGGCCGCGGTTTCTCGAAAATCTCGATATGCCGCAGAGGATATTCCAGCACCTGGACCAACTTGTCCGCGAAGGTCAGGCAGATGATCAGGGTCGCCCCGACGGCGATGGCAGAGCGGATGATGGCCTGACGGAGATCCTCGAAATGTGCCCAAAAAGATTTCTTGGGTCCTGGATCGGAAGAGTCGGTGGTCATGCAATACCTTGGAAGAAGGAGGATCGATGCGGCACTCGACAACACGAAACAAGCAAAGATCGGTTCCCGGTTGGTCCCGGTAACCGATTGGAGCGGCGCCGACGTGAGCATTCGCCCGGCCAGGTGTTACCCACCGGCCTTAGCTTTTGCCTGATTTCAAAGGTACGGCGCGGACTCCGGCTCCGCGCTGGTTTTTTGGAGGCGATCCCTTCAAGGTCGGCTTTCACGTTACCGGCAGTGCCGGCAAACGCTGGAGTTGGACCGCAGGCCTCGGCACCGAGATGCGCAGTGACGGCAAGGACGCCATCCAATACTCCGCCGCGATTCATACCGGCTTCTGAGCCGCCGATCAGTCTCTCCCTCGCCAAGGCTGCGCCGCACTGCGCGGCCTTTTTGTTTCCGGCGGGTCCAATCCCCCGGAGCTGGTCGTGACCGTGAGCCGGTCGAACGGCTTCGGCTTGGTTGGGTCGCGAGGTCCGGGGAGCGCCGGCGTTTCGCCGGCAGGCTCGGGCGTCCCGCCCGAGACCGGCAGAGGAAGAGGCAGCAGACTGTCTTCGGCGTGACGCCGAAGACGGCACGCGGGACACGTGCGCTCCCCGGACCACGGCGGAATCGCAGTCTAACGGGATTGGTCAAATGCCCCGGAGTTTGCCCCGCGGATCTTTACGGAGCCATCCGACCTTACCGTGGGTCGCTTGCAAACCGCAGCCCGTTCGACGAGCCCAGGGCTCCGAGCCGGTCCAGGAGCGGGGTCGCTGCAGCTCCAGTAGACAGATTGTCGTCAGCTATCATTCTGCGTGTGAAATGTTCGGTCCATGGAGTGTTTTCAAACCCGCGTTCGCAAGAAATCGATGGAGGGACGGTCTCCGTACCGTCCGGGCTGACGCACCGGCCGCCGTCCAGGTTTGCGGACTGGCTGTCGCCCGCAGCCGGTGCGGAGACCGGCCCTCCAGCTGGCAACCCGTCGGAGAAACCCGCGATTGATGACACTACCTAGCCCTAATGCCTTTCGGGGTTTCAACGTTTCGGCGGAAGAATTTTGAAGCCGAGCGGTCCCTGCCAAGATTGGTTGCGCGTCTTGCGGGGCCAGCCTCGCACGGGTTGACGCACTTCACGGGGACAACTTCTGGGCAGCCGTCGTCGTGGTGTGAGCAAGCGGCGCGCATGGGCCCAGAAGCGCACGAGCAGCGCTTGTTGTTGGCGGCCGGTGAGCAAGTCACCGCCCAGATCGAGGGTCAGCCAGAGCGAACGCACCAGACTCAGCAGCTTCACGAAGCTGATTTGGAGCACCGGCACGGCTTCGCCGGCGGCGGCCGCCCGCGCTTGGGCGAGCAGGGCGGTGGCAATCACCAGCGCCGCCACCTCCTGCGCCGCCGTTTCAGGGGTGTGGCTTTGCAGCAATTCTCCGCCGTGCAGAGTGACTTTCATCTGCCGGTAATACAATTCGTGCTGCCAGCGCTGCGCATAGACGGTGGCCAGTTCGAGGGCCGGGGCGGTTTTCGGATTCAGCAGGCTGGTCCACAACCGCAATTCCTCCGTGCCGCGCCCGGCCCGGCGCACCTGCACCCGGATCTCGCGCACCCGCAGCCAATGCCGGGGCTGGCGTTGCTTTTTCGGATCGTGCACCGCGACCTCGAGCAGCGTGCTGCCATCCGGCAGCCGCGCGATCACGCGCGCCTTCAGATTTTTCCTGACCCGAATCAAGTAGTGGCTGCCCACCGCCGTGCAGCGCGCCTGGACCTGATCGAGCGCGGCGGCGCAGCCGTACAGCCGGTCCGCCAACAGCAGGGCGCCTTTGGGCAATTGCGCCAGCAAGCCCAGCGCCAGCGCCCATTCCGATTCGCCCTTGCGCGCGAGCGCCAGCGCCAGCGGATTGTGCAGGCCCACCTCCAACAGCACCACCGCACCCAGTTTGGCAAAGGCCGCGCGCAACCGCCGGCTCGCCGCCTTGGTGAAGGCGCCGGTCAGCTGCGGCGTGTTGCTCACGCTGAATTGCGTGCCGTCCAGAGCGAGCAGCCGCCAACCCCGCCAAAACGCGTGCGGATGTTTCTTCTGGTGGGCGAGCGGACGCAAACCCGCCTGCAACAGTTCGGCGAACAAGGCCCACGGCAACACCGCCCGCCGCTCGGCCAGCGTGCTATCAGAGCGGCGCACCCCCAGCAAAGCCTCCACATGTTCGGCCAAGGTGCCCGGCCCGCTCAACAAGTGATAAACCAGACTCATGACCAACTGCGCCCGCGAGAGGAGGGAGCCCGGCCCGCGTTGTGCCCCGTGCCGCCGGCACAAAGCCTGCAACCGGCTCGGTTCCAGCCAGACCGACCACGCCGCGCGAAAGCCAAAGCTAGGCTTGCTGCCGGCCGAGTTGCTGGGATCCCGATGAGCAGCGGGGTTTTAATGGCTGCGCTTCTACCCGTTTCTCCTCCGAGGGCCAGGTTGTTTTTACTCTCCCGATCACGAAACCCCGAAAGGCATTAAGGCTAGCCCGGATATTTCACACTCTGCTCGCAACCGAGACCACACCCTGTGCCAAATCTTTTTCCGCATTCACGGCTGCTCGGGATATCCGGGCTAAGACAACCCCGACAAGTCGGGGTTGTTTCAGCCCGCATGACCGACAAAGTCCCGGACCCACGCGGGCTGAGAGTCGTCGAGCACCGCCAAAATCTCGTGACGAGTGTGAAATATGCGGGCTTGCCCCAAATCCACCTCGCGCGAGGTAGGGCGAATCCTCTGGATGAGCCGTCGGGCAACCCCGCCCCGTCGCCCCCCCCGGCTCGTCGGG
>JANMVS010000244.1:0-6086 GCA_031392885.1 Verrucomicrobiota bacterium | reverse complement strand
CCCACATCTTGGGATCGGCATAGTTGTTTTCGGTGACCACTCCCGTTTGCGCCGGGGCCATCAGCGTGAACATCGTCGCCCCCGCCGGCCCCGACTTGGCCGCCAGCGCCTGCGCCACCAACGCGGCCGGTTCCGCCGCGCATGTCATTGTGGGGCCAAGCAATATAACCGCCGAAAGGCTGCATTGCCCGACTTGCATGGCGACACGTCGTGCCACGTTGTAGGAACTCTCGGCGGCGAACATCAAAACGAGAAAAGGACGGCTTTCCCCCCGGAGAGTCAAGGCCTGATCAGATTTGATTGGCCTCCCATTCGTGCTACGGCCGCTTTCCGACAACCGATCAAGTTTCCGAACTTCTCTTGCCAGCAGTTTGGCCTAACGATTGAGTGCGGCCCGACCTGAATGAGAATTATTTTCCGACTTTCCAGCCTGGGGGGAATACTCGTCCTGTGTGTCGCAGTCGGATTGCTGGTGCAGATCAACCGGGTGCGCGCGCAACGGGTGACCTATGTCTCCAGTCTCACCCAGGCCGAGCCGCTGCCGCTTGATGCCGCATCACCGACGGGCTATGCCGGCGGGATCCGTCAGCTGATCGTGCCCGAGCACAACAATGAAAGTTACCAGTGGCTCGCGCAAACCCAGCAAATGCTGAAGCGCGGCGAATGGCGCCTACGCCATGTCGACTATGACAACGCCCCGGATGGTCGCGAGATTCGCTCTCCCTCCCCCTACCGGTGGTGGCTGGGTTTGGTGACCTGGACGGTGCAAAAGCTTTCTGGGCAGCCGCGGGCTCGCGCGGCCGAGCAAGCGGCGCTCTTTGCCGATCCAACCCTGCAGGTATTGTTGCTCGGCATAACGATGGCTTTCACCGCGTGGAGATTCGGAGCTCTGTCCGCCAGTCTGCTCACTCTTGGATCCGTAATGCTTTTCCCTTTCGCCAGCACGTTTCTACCCGGCCAACCCGGCGACTACGGTCTGTCGCTCGTCGCCGCGCTCTGGAGCATATTGCCGTTGCTGGCTGGCATACGTATGCTGGCCGGAGCGGTTGTGGCGACCCCCGGACCCGTTGCCGCGAACTCCCCCCACCCCGCGCGAGTCTGGTTTTTTATCGGGGGTTTTGCCGGGGGACTCGGCCTGTGGATTAGCGTAACCAGGCAGTTGCCCGTATTGCTCGGCCTTGCCCTCGGCGGACTCATCGCCACATGGCTGACGCGCCGTGACCTGGCGGCGAAGCCACTGCCTTGGCGGACTTGGGCGTGGGGTGGCGGCGGCGCAAGTCTTGTCGCGTTTCTGATTGAATATTTCCCCGCGCACCTGGAGTTGAAATCGTGGCGGATCGAAACGGTCCATCCCCTCTACGCGATCGCCTGGCTGGGCGGGGGGGAACTGCTGCTTCGGCTGGGTGCCTTGCTCCGCCAGGATAGGTCTCCGCCGCATCACCGCGGCATCGTGCCGGCCCTGCTCGCGCTGCTCGCAGTCGTTGCCGTACCGGCGGCAATATTCCTGAAGGACGATCAGGCCTGGCTGACCGCAGACGCCCTGGCCTTTCGATTGACCAATTTACCTAATAGCGTTGTCGCGGAAAACATCATCGCCTGGCTGGCACGGGATCATTTCACCAGCGCCATCGGGGCGGCTTTTGTCCCTTTGCTGCTGCTCGGGCCTGCAGCGGGCTTGCTGGTGCGACGCACCACCGCAGGCTTCGACCGCATCGCCCTCGCAGTTGCCACCGGTCCGCTCCTCGTTGCGCTCGCCCTAGCCTGTTTTCAACTGCGCTGGTGGAACCTTTTCGAATGTACCCTGCTGCCGATGATCGTCCTTGTCAGTGCGGCACTCACCGTGGGCCTCAATCGCTGGCTCTGGTCGGGTCTCGTGGCCGCCGTGCTCACGCCGGGTCTGCTGCAACTGTTGCCTCCCGCCGGCGAGGCGGATTCGGTTACGGAAACCGAAGTGGTCGCCCTGGTGGAAAGGGATCTGGCGCACTGGCTGGCCAACCGGGTGGGCCCCGAAGGCGCCGTGGTCCTGGCGCCGCCGAATTTGACCACCGCGCTGTACTTTCACGGCGGTTTACGCGGCATGGGAACCCCCTACGCTGAAAACAAGGAGGGCTTTGCCGCGGCGGTTCGCCTTGCCGCCGCCTCATCGGCCGACGAGGCACAGGCTCTCATCCGCAAACGGGGAGTGACGCACATCATCATGCCATCCTGGGAGCCGTTTCTCGATGAGTATGCGCGCCTCGGATCGAACCAGCCCGAGCACACGCTGGTGGGCTTGCTCCACCAATGGCAGCCACCGCGCTGGCTTCGACCGGTGCCTTACCAACTGCCACAAATCGCAGGGTTCGAAGGACAATCGGTGGCGATTTTTGAAGTGGTGGAAGTGCAGGACAACGCCACCGCGCTGAGCAACCTGGCGGAATACTTTGCGGAAATGGGGCTGCTCGATCAAGCGGCGGCCGTCAGTCATGCGTTGGACCAATCGTTTTCATCGGACGTCGGCGCGCTGGTGGCCCAGGCGCAGGTGGCATTGGCCATCCGGGACGGCGCGGGTTTCGGCCGGATGATCAGCCGGTTGCTGCCGCATCTGGCCGAGGACGAAACGCAGGCCCTGGCGTGGGATCGCCGGGTGCGTCTTGCCATTGTGCTGGCGGAAGGAAAACAATTTGCGCCGGCACGCACCCAAGTGCAGCGCTGCTTGGCGGAAATTGATGAGCCCCTCATGCGTTCGCTGGCGCCGCTGACGCTCTACCGTCTACAAGTATTGAGCAAGACGTATGGTTTGGAGATTTCCGAACCAACGCTGCGCGAACTCGCCCGCCGCCTGCTGCCAACGGAATTACGGAGCGCATTATAGCCCGCCACCGGGTTGCGCGGACAGGTCCCGGGCAAATCCGCCGATCCCGGCAATAAATCTGCCATCGCCAGTCGAGGGGAAATCTTCCAGAAAGTCACCATGCCTGCGCGTCCACCAACACCCGGAGTATTCATGCTGCTCAGCTGCTTGGTCGCCAGCTTGCCCGGTGTCCTCTCCTGCAGCCGCCAGGATGAGGCCGGCCCGGCGCCGCGCGTCGCTGCCCGCCCGGTCGTCGGGCCGAGGCTGGAATATATGCCAATGCGGATCGGCGCACCGCCCGGTGATTTCGGCCGGCCGCTCGTCACAAATGTGCAGCTGGTCGATCTCGATCGTGATGGCCTGCTGGATGTGCTGTACTGCGAGGCGCAAGGAAACACCGTGCGCTGGATCCGACAGGCCCCCCGCGGCGTGTTCCTCGAACAGGTGATCGCCCGCGACATACCCGCCCCGGCCCATGTCTGGACGGGAGACGTGAACGGCACCGGCCGGCTCGACGTACTGGTCGCGAGCATGGGGCAGATCGCACCCAACAACGATCGGATTGGCGCCGTCGTGGTGCTGGAGAATCTCGATAACCACCGCTTCCTTCCCCACATTCTGCTCGCACACGTCGCCCGCGTGACCGATGTGCGCGGGGCCAATCTGGCCGATCATGCCGATGGCCGGCTTGATCTTGTTGTCGGCCAGTTCGGCTATGCCCAGGGCGAAACGCGCTGGATGGAAAACAAAGGGAACTGGGAATTCACGAGTCACATCGTAAATAGGCAGTCCGGCTGCATTAACACCGTCGTGGCGGACTTCGACGGCGATCGCGCCCTGGATTTCGCGATCGTCGTCTCTCAGGAATGGGAGGAGGTGCACTGGATACAAAATCTCGGCCGCGGCGAATTCCGGGACGTGCTCATTTGGGGCTCGACCAATGAGGACTACGGCAGCAGTGGGCTCGCCGCGGCGGATTTGAACGGCGATGGCAAGACCGACCTGATCTACACTAATGGCGATGGCTTTGACTACTCGGTGCAGGGGTCGCGCCCGTGGCACGGCATCCAGTGGCTCGAAAATCGCGGCACGGGGTTCGTCTTTCACCGTATTGGCGACCTGCCGGGTGCGTATTCACCGTGTGCCGCCGACCTGAACGGCGACGGCTTCACCGACGTGCTGGCGGTGAGTTGCTTCGCCGATTGGACCGATCCGAAAGCCGTCTCGATGATGGCGTGGCTGAATGACGGGCACGAAAACTTCACACCGGTCGTCCTCGCGCACAAACCCAACCAGCTCGTGACTGCGGCCGTGGGTGATTTGGATGGCAACGGTGTGCCCGTGATCGTGACCGGTGGTTTTTACGCCGTGCCGCCGTATGAGGATATGAGCAACATCACGCTATGGCGAAAAAAATAAGCCACCCGACTCCCCTTACGGCCAAACCGCCCATCCTCCCACCGAGCGGTTTGGCCCCCGCCCTCATTCATCGCCGGTGGGGCTGGTACGCTGGATTGCTACTGGTGATCGGCGCACTGGTCACCGGAGCGAACTATGCCTGGCCGTGGTATCGTTTGCCGGCCCGGCTCCAGGCCCGACTCCCGGTAATTCCCGAACTAAGTGACAAACCCGCGATCCAAGCTGTGTTGCTGGCGAAAGCCGCCGAGATGACCCGCCATTCGCGCCAGGCCCTGGCGGGCGTGGCCGAACTGGGTCGGCTTTATCATGCCAATGGTTACTTGCGCGAAGCCGAGGCCTGCTGGCGTCTGTTGTGTCAAGCGGAGCCGCGCGAGCCACGCTGGACTTATTTTTTGGCTGATTTGCGTCGCACGGCGGGCGACTATCCCGAATTCGCCTCGCTGCTGGTGCGGACCGTGGCACTCGCGCCGGACTATAGTCCCGCCTGGCTGCAACTCGCCGGTTTGGAGTTGAAATCCGGCCACCTTGATGTCGCAGAACGCCATTACCGGCAGCGGCTGGCACTCTTGCCCGGCGACTTTTACGCCTTGCTGGGACTTGCCCGGGTGGCCCAGCAAAACGGACGGCAGGATGAAGCCCGCCGGCTCGTCGAGCAACTGGTGCGCGATTTTCCCCAATTCTCCACGGGCCACAATCTCTATGCGGAAATGCTGGCCGCCACCGGCGACGCGGATGGTGCCCGCAAGCAACGCTGGCTCGGCCGCGAATCCGGTCGTTTCCGGGAAGCCGAGGATCCCTGGCTTAATGGCATGCAGGCTTGGTGTCATGATTTTACCCGCCTGTGCGTTCTTGCCACCATTGAACAACAAACGGAGCACGGCGATAAGGGCATAAACCTGCTTGAGCGCGCCATCCATCTGGCGCCCGGCAATCCCAGCGGTTATGAATTGCTCGGCGGGCTGTATCGCAAACTCGGTGACGCCGCCAAGGCGCGCGATACCTTCGAGGCCGGGCTGCGCGCGGTAAAAACCGCGAAGCCTTCGCCCATGTTCTTCGTCAACCTGAGTGAAACCTACCGCCTGCTCAAACAGCCGGCGGACGCCTTGCGGATTGTTCAGCTCGGCTTCGCCCAGCTGGGCGATCAGCTGGAATTGCACGACGCGCTGGGCGTAGCCCTCGCCGATCTCAACCGGCAGGATGAAGCGATTGCCGCGTTCCGCATGGTACTCGCCCGCACCCCCAACGATACCAACTCCAATTACAACCTCGGGATGTCCCTGCTGGTGCTGGGGCGGCAGGAGGAGGCCTCGGCGGCTTTTAAGCGCTCCCTGATTCAGCAGCCGACTTTCTTGAAAGCACTCTCATTGCTCGGGCGCTGGGAATTGGAGGCGGGGCGGCTTGCTGCGGCCGGGGAATATCTCCAGCCGCTTTATGAGTCGCACCCGGAAATTCCCGAGGTTCGTCAAATGATGGCCCGGTGGCACCAGCGTTCGGGCGCAGCCGCCGAGACCAACCAGGATTTGCCCGCCGCGCTGCAGCACTATCTGGCAGGCGTGGCGCTTGATCCGGGTCGCCCCGATCTGCAGGCCAGCCTGGGCGTATTTTATCTCGTCCAAGGCCGCGTGCCTGACGCCTTGGCGCCGCTCGAAGCCTACCACAGACTGCAGCCCGCCGAGCCGCAAAGCGCCTTGTTTTTGGGCCAGGCCTATCTTCAACTCGGCCGCCTGCCCGAGGCGAAGCGTATTCTGACGGAAGGCGAGCAACTTGCCCAGCGCGCCGGCCAAGCTACCACCGCCGCGCATTTTCGGGAAATACTTCAGCACCTGTAATCCGG
>JANMVS010000237.1:0-9879 GCA_031392885.1 Verrucomicrobiota bacterium | reverse complement strand
CCCGCAAGCTTTGCGATGTGGCCATGGACGCCGTGGTCACCGAGGAGGATTGTGGTACGCGCGACGGCATCTGGAAGAAGGCCATCTTCGAAGGCGAAACCATGCTGGTCACCCTGGCCGAGCGCATCGTGGGCCGCTTCTCGGCCGACGATGTCTTTGATCCGCTCAATCCGACCAAGACCATTGTGGATTCCGGCGAGCTCATCACCGAGGAATTCTCCAAACGGATCGAGGATTCCGGCATTGAGCGCGTCAAGGTCCTGTCGCCGCTCACTTCCACGAGCGAGCAGGGCATCGATGCCAAGTCCTACGGCATCAATCCCGCCACCAACAAGGTGGCAAAGATCGGTGACTCCGTCGGCATCATCGCCGCCCAGTCCATCGGCGAGCCCGGCACGCAGCTCACCATGCGGACGTTCCACATCGGTGGTGTCGCCTCGGCCGGCTCGAAGAACCCCGAGATCAAGGTGCGCAATTCCGGCATCGTTAAGTACCGCGGCCTGCGTCTGGTGCAGACGGCCGAGGGCTTCAACATCGTCCTGAACAAGACCGGTTCGATCCAGATCATCGACGAGAACGATCGTGAGCTGGAGTCCTACCCGATCGTGGTCGGCACCTTCCTCTCCGTCACCGACGCCGCGAAGGTCACCAAGGGCCAGACGATCGCCCAGTGGGATCCCTACAATATCCCGGTCCTCTCCGAGAAGGCCGGTACGCTCCACTTCAAGGATATGATCCCGGGTGTGACCGTGAAGCGCGAACTCGACGAGTCCACCGGCCGCATTGCGACCGTGGTCATCGAGCACAAGGAAGATCTCAATCCCCAGATCGAAGTCCGCGACGACCACGGCAAACCGGTCGCCGCTTACTCGATTCCGACGGGGGCCCAGATCTCGGTCGCCGAAAGCGACATCATCACCCCGGGCGCCTTGCTCGCCAAGACGCCGCGGCAGGCGTCCGTCACCAAGGACATCACTGGTGGTCTCCCCCGCGTCGCCGAGCTGTTCGAAGCCCGTCGCCCGAAGGAAGCCGCCGAGATGGCCCGCATCGAGGGGGTCGTCACGTTCGAAGGTTCCATCCGCGGCAAGCGCAAGCTCGTCGTCCGTCACGAGGAGTCCGGCGCCGAGGAGGAGCATCTGATTCCGCACGGCAAGCACATCATCGTGCAGCCGGGCGACGTCGTCCACAAGGGCCAGCACCTCACCGAAGGCTCCGCTGATCCGCACGAGATCCTTGAGATCCTCGGGCCCACGGCGTTGTACGAGTTCCTCATCGGCCAGGTGCAGGAAGTCTATCGTCTCCAGGGCGTGTCGATTAACGACAAGCACATCGAGGTCATCATCCGCCAGATGCTCCGCAAGGTTCGCATCTCGGATCCGGGTGACACCGAGTGGTTCTGGGGCGAGCAGATCGACCGTGTGGCGTTTCTGCGCGAGAACAAGCGCATCGACGCCGCCGGCGGCAAACCGGCCGAGGCCGAGCCGATCCTTCTGGGCATCACCAAGGCTTCGCTGGAAACCGAGAGCTTCATCTCGGCCGCTTCCTTCCAGGAGACGACGCGCGTCCTCACCGACGCCGCGACGCTCGGCAAGGTCGACCACCTCAAGGGCTTCAAGGAAAACGTCATCATGGGTCACTTGATTCCTGCCGGCACGGGCTGGCCGGGCTACAAGAAACTCCGGGTTACGCTTCCGCTCGGGGGCGACATTCCGATGGACGAGGCTCCGAAGGCCGCGGCCGAGGCGAGCTAAGCAGGTCATCGCGAGTGCCGTGCCAACGGCATGTGGCGATCCATCACTCACAAGCTGCGGACGAAAGTCCGCGGCTTTTTCTTGGGCCGAGCGGGTAGCGCGGTGTGGGTGGCTAGTGCTGAAACCAATGAGGTGAGCGCACCCCGCCCACAACTATGTCCAAAGTGAACCCCACAAGCCAACCAAGGCACGGTGAGAACCAGCGTGCCAAAGAATAAAAAACGCGTTGAGCACCTTCTCGGCTACAACCCTCCTAAAACGGAGCAAAACTCGCCTACTCAAACTAAACATCCCAGTGACTTGCCCACCTCGTGCCACTTGTCCTCGGTCAACGGCGGAGAAACCCACAGCCTCTTTCATCTGTGATGAGTCCGAGCCAAACTAAAGTAGAGATGCGAGTGCCCAAGCTATGTGACTGGATTGAGGCTTTGTAGTGTGTGGTTGGCAACGTCCGCAATGAACCAGCGGCACGCTGCGCGCCAGCGAGAAGCGGACTGAAAGGGCGGGGCAGGGGGGAACATGAACACGGCCAGCCGAATGAAGGTGAGTGGGGTAGGGGATAAAGGAAGGGGAGGTGAGACAAAATTGCGCTTTTAGGGTGCCAGGTCCTGGTTGACCGCGTAGACGGTGAAATTGTGAACAACTTTTCTGAGTATTTTTTGATTTAGCTCTTGATGTGGCACTAAGCGACATGCTTTTGTAACCGTCCTATTCGTCACTCACAGCCTCACCAGCCAAACTGTTGAGGCACCTGACGCCTCGAATTTCAGTCGGTTTTCCCTCTGAAGTTCGGATTCAAACTTAAAGCGCGAAATAGTGCTTGCGGGAGGCTTTGTCTCCCGTAGGTTCCGCGCCTTTTCCACTTTTACCAACCTTCTTTACTAACCACATGCCAACCATCAACCAACTCGTGAGAAAAGGACGTCGCAAGGTCGTCGCGAAGTCCAAGGCTCCGGCGTTGCAGGGTAACCCCTTCCGACGCGGCGTCTGTGTGCAGGTCATGACCCGCACGCCCAAGAAGCCTAATTCGGCTATCCGCAAGGTCGCCAAGGTTCGTCTCACGAACGGGGTGGAAGTGATTTCGTATATTCCCGACGAGGGTCACAACCTGCAGGAGCACTCGATTGTGCTCGTGCGCGGTGGCCGCGTGAAGGATCTCCCCGGTGTGCGCTACCACATCGTTCGCGGCACGCTCGACGCCACCGGCGTTGAGAAGCGCCGGCGTTCTCGTTCCAAATACGGCGTCAAACGCCCGAAAGCCGCCAAGGCCTCCTAACCCTCGTTCTTTTTAAGCCGCCATGTCACGTCGTCGCCGAGCCACTCACCGTCCCACCGTTCCGGATGTCCGCTATAACAGCGCCCTGGTAACGCACCTCATCAACGTCATCATGAAGAGCGGCAAGCGCACGCTCGCGGAGCGCATTGTTTACGGTGCCTTCGAGCGCGTGAGCGAGAAGCTGCAGAAGGGCGACCCGGTCGATCTGCTGATGGGCGCGATGGAAAACGCCCGCCCGAAGCTCGAGGTCAAGAGCCGTCGCGTCGGTGGCGCCACCTATCAGGTGCCGGTCGAAATTTCGTTTGAACGCCAGGAGTCACTGGCCCTCCGCTGGATGGTCAACGCCGCCACCGGCCGCAAGGGCACGCCCATGCGCGAGGCCATCGCCGCCGAGATCATCGACGCCTACAACAACACGGGCTCGGTCGTGAAGAAGAAGGAAGAGATGCACAAGATGGCCCAGGCCAACCGCGCCTTCGCCCATCTCCGCTGGTAAGGAATTTCAAGCATGTCCGTCGCGTCTCCCATCAGTATTACTGTCGTTAGCGACAAGGCGAAAATCTCGCCCGTCAACTCGAAGGACCGTCCGTTCCCTCTCGAGTGGACCCGCAACATCGGCATTGCCGCGCACATCGATGCCGGGAAGACGACGACGACCGAACGCATTCTTTTCTACTCCGGCGCGGTCCATAAAATGGGCGAAGTCCATGAGGGCACCACGGTGACCGACTGGATGGAGCAGGAGCGCGAGCGCGGCATCACGATCACCGCCGCCGCCATTTCCTGCGCCTGGAACGCTTCCTGGGGTCCTTGGAAGGGCATCAAGCAGCGCATCAACATCATCGACACTCCCGGCCACGTGGACTTCACAGCCGAGGTGGAGCGCTCGCTCCGCGTGCTCGACGGCGCCGTCGCCGTGTTCTGCGCGGTCGCGGGCGTGCAGCCCCAGTCCGAGACCGTCTGGCGTCAGGCCAACAAGTACAAGGTGCCGCGGGTGGCCTTCATCAACAAGATGGATCGCGTGGGCGCAGATTTTTTCCGCGCGGTCGCGGAGATGCGCGAGAAACTCAAGGCCAACGCCCACCCGATTTTCCTGCCGATCGGCAAAGAGGAGAATTTCACCGGCCTCATCGACCTCGTGCAGAATGTCGCTTACATTTTTGACGAGACCACGGATCCGCTGGGCATGAATCCGGTCACGTCCGCGATTCCCGCCGACCTGCAGGCGCAGGCGAAGGAATACCGCGACAAGCTGATCGAGGCGGTTTCGGACTTCGACGACGTCATCGCGGAAAAATATCTCAACGGGGTGGAAGTTTCCGTGGCCGAACTGATGCTCGGGGTCCGGAAGGCCACCATTTCACTGCAGTTCACCGGGGTCATCCCCGGCTCCGCCTTCAAGAAGAAGGGCGTGCAGCGCCTGCTCGACTGCGTGGTCAACTACCTCCCGAGCCCGATCGATGTTCCCGCCATGAAAGGCCAGGACAGCGACGGCCAGGAAGTCGCCGCCACCGTGGATGACAAGGGCAAGCTCGCCGGCCTGGCGTTCAAGCTCTGGACCGACCCGTTTGTCGGTAAGATTGTTTTCTTCCGCGTTTACACCGGCACCCTGCCCCGCGGCATGTCCCTCTACAATCCGCGCACCCGCCGGAGCGAACGCGTTTCGCGGCTCGTGCTGATGCGGGCGATGGATCGCGAGGACATCGACATGGCCTATTCCGGTGATATCTGCGCCGTGGTCGGCGTGAAGGAAGTCATCACCGGCGACACGCTGTGCGATGAGGATTTCGACATCCGTCTCGAGCCGCCGTCCTTCCCCGAGCCCGTCATCTCGATGTCCATCGAGCCGAACACGAAGGCCGACCAGGAAAAGATGGGCATGGCCCTGCAGCGCCTGGTGGCCGAAGATCCCACGCTCCGCGTCAAGACCGACCAGGATACCGGCCAGATTATCATCGCCGGCATGGGCGAACTCCACCTCGACATCATTCGGGATCGCATGAAGCGCGAATTCAAGGTTGAGGCCACCTCCGGCAAGCCGCAGATTGCCTATCGCGAGACCATCGCCAAGGCCGCGGACGGCGAAGGTAAGTTCATCCGCCAGTCGGGCGGCAAGGGCCAGTACGGCCACGTCGTCATCAAGCTTGAGCCGAACGTCAAGGGCAAGGGCGTCGAGGTCATCAACGAGACGGTCGGTGGCTCGATCCCCAAGGAATTTATCAAGCCCGCCACCGAAGGTCTGCTGGAGGGCGCCAACAACGGCGTCGTGGCGGGCTTCCCGGTCGTGGACGTCATCATCCGGATCATCGACGGTTCGTTCCACGAGGTCGACTCGTCCGAACTCGCGTTCAAAATGGCCGGGATCTTTGCCTTCAAGGACGCGATGAAGCAGGCCGGTCCGATTTTGCTCGAGCCCATCATGGGGGTCGAGGTCACCACGCCCGAGGAATACCAGGGCGACTTGCTGGGCGACATCAACCGCCGCCGCGGCCAGATCCAGGGCATGGAGAACAAGACCGGCGCTTGCATCATCACCGCGCACGTCCCGTTGGAACTGCTCTTTGGATACGTGACGGACATCCGTTCACTTTCGAAAGGCCGCGCCAGCGCGTCCATCACGCCGTCCCACTTCGCGCAGGTTCCGAACTCGCAGCTTGCCAAAATCGTCGAGACCAACGCCAAGGGCCCGGCCCGTACTTAACTTTAACCCTCGTTCTTTATACCGCCATGAAAGGCCAACGCATCCGCATCAAACTCCAAGGTTACGATTATCGCGTCATCGATCAGTCCGCCGTGGAAATCGTGGAAACCGCCAAGCGCTCCGGCGCCCGCGTCTCGGGCCCGATTCCGCTGCCCACCCACATCGTCAAGCTTTCGGTCAACCGCTCCCCGCACGTCGACAAGAAGTCCATGGAGCAGTTCGAATCCCGGACGCACAAGCGCCTCATCGACATCCTTGAGCCCACGGCTCAAACCGTCGACGAGCTCAAAAAACTCAATCTTCCGTCCGGCGTCGATATCACCATCAACGTCTAACCTTCACTCCCAACCAGCTTAGCAGCCAGCCGGCTCACCCCGGCCCTTGTTAAAGTAGGTCTAAACAAACGGCGCTAACCCGCCACCTACCACTTAGCCCATGATCGCTACAATCTTAGGAAAAAAAATCGGCATGACCCAGGTCTACGACGCGCAAAACGTCCTGGTCCCGGTCACCGTGGTGGAAGCGGGTCCTTGCCCGGTCGTCCAAATAAAGACCATCGAGTCTGACGGCTATAATGCCGTGCAACTCGGTTTCGGCGCCCAAAAGGCGAAGAATGCATCGAAAGGCGAGGCCAACCACGCCAAGAAGGCGGGTTTGGACTCCACGCCCCGCGTCCTCAATGAAGTCCGTCTCGCCGAGGCTCCCTCGGTCAAGCTGGGCGACATCATCACCGTCGCGATTTTCGCGGAAGGCCAGATCGTCGACGTCCTCGGCGTTTCGAAAGGCAAGGGTTTCCAAGGCGTGGTGAAGCGTTTCCGGGTCGCGGGCGGTCCCGCCGCCCACGGTTCGATGTTCCATCGCCGCATCGGCTCGGTCGGCATGCGTCAGACCCCCGGTCGCGTCTGGAAAAACCAGCGCATGCCCGGCCACATGGGCGCGGACGTACGTACGGTTCAGAATCTGCGCGTGATCAAGATCATCGCCGACAAGAATCTCATCCTCGTCAACGGCGCCATCCCCGGTGCCAACGGCGACGATGTCATCATCCGTTCCGGCAAGAAAGCCAAGAAAGGCTGAACCCCGGAGACCGTCACCCATGAAACTCAAAATTTTCACACCCGACGCCACGCAGAGCCGCGAGGCTGATTTCAACCTCCCGATCTTTGAGGGCAGCCGGGGCCTCCAGGCCGTCAAGGAAGTCGTTGTGGCCCACAAGGCCAACGCCCGCCTCGGCACGCACTCCACCAAGACCCGCGGCGAAGTTCGCGGCGGCGGCAAAAAGCCCTGGGCCCAAAAGGGCACCGGTCGCGCCCGCGCCGGTTCCATCCGTTCCCCCCTGTGGGGCGGGGGCGGCGTCGTGTTCGGCCCCAAGCCGCGCGACTACTCCAAGAAAATCAACGGCAAGGTGAAGAGCCTCGCCTTCAACCGCGCCCTCTTTGACCGGGCCCTCGCCGGTGACATCAGCGTCATCGAGACTTTCTCCGCGAAAGACACGAAGACCAAGGCCATGAACGCCGTCATCGGTCGCATCGCCCCCAAGGGCAAGGTGCTCATCGTGGACGATCCGTTCACGACCGAAGCCACGCGCGCCGCCCGCAACCTCGCCCGGGTCACCCTGCAAGCTGCTTCCAAGCTCAACACCCTCGATCTCGTCACCTACAGCTGGATCGTTGTTTCCAGCAAGGCCCTCGAGAAGATCATCGCCCGCGCTAACGGAGCCCAGTCATGATTAACGCCGACACCGTTCTCAAACACCTCCGCCTCACGGAGAAGTCCAACAAGCTCTCCTCGAATTACGGACAATACACCTTCGACGTGTTCACGTCCGCCACCAAATACACGGTGCGCGAGGCCGTCGAGCAGACCTTCAAGGTCTCCGTCACCCGCGTGAATATCATCAACCGCAAGGGCAAGCCGAAGAAGTCCCGCCGCGGCCAGCCCATCACCACTTCCGACAGCAAGCGCGCCATCGTCACCCTCAAGCAGGGTGACAAGATCGAACTCACCTGAGCCCGGAGACACCACCATGGCCCTCAAATCCTTCCGTCCTCTCACCGCGTCCCTCCGGTTCACCACCCTGAACCGGCCGGACGACATCTCCACCAAGCGCCCGGAGCGCTCGCTCGTCGAGTCCAAGAACAAGACCGGCGGCCGCAACGCCTATGGCCGCATCACGTCGCGCCGGCGCGGCGGTGGCCACAAGAAGCTTTACCGCATCATCGATTTCAAGCGGACGAAGCTCGACATGCCCGCCAAGGTCCAGGCGATCGAATACGATCCCAACCGCAGCGCGCTGCTCGCCCTGCTCGCTTATGCCGATGGCACGAAGTGCTACGTCCTCGCCCCGCAGGGCCTGAGCGTTGGCGACACCATCTACAACGCCCTGAAGACCGACGCGAATGACTTTCGTCCGGGCAATTCGTTTTTGCTGTCCGCGATTCCGCCCGCCACCAAACTGCACGCGGTTGAGCTGCTGCCCGGTAAGGGCGCCCAGCTGGCCCGTTCCGCCGGCACCTCCGTTGAGCTGATCGCGCTCGAAAACGGCTACGCCCAGATCAAGCTGGCTTCCGGCGAGACCCGGCTGGTCAACGCCCAGTGCCGCGCCACCATCGGCGAGGTTTCCAACGCCGACCACAGCAAGCGCAAGCTCGGCAAGGCCGGCCGCAACCGCTGGCTCGGCCGCCGCCCGCGCGTGCGCGGCGTGGCGATGAATCCGGTCGACCACCCCAACGGGGGCGGCCAGGGCAAGTCCAAGGGTGGGGGCGGTCGCCAGCACCTCGTCTCGCCGTGGGGCCAGCTCGCGAAGGGTTTCCCGACGCGCCGCCGCACCAAGCTCTCCAGCTCCTTCATTCTCATTCGCGCCAACGGCCGTCCGCCGCGCGGCAAGAAATAAACCCCGCGCCCCCCCGGAGAATTACTCACCATGGCACGTTCGATCAAAAAAGGTTACTTCGTCGATTACCACCTCCTGGAAAAAATCCAGAAGGCGGCCAAGATTGCCGGCACCCGCAAGCCCATCCAGACTTGGAGCCGCCGCTCGACCATCACTCCCGAGTTCGTCGGGCACACCATCAGTGTGCACAACGGCAAGAGCCATGTCGCCGTGTATGTCACGGAGAACATGGTCGGCCACAAGCTCGGCGAGTTCGCCCCCACGCGCATCTTCAAGTCGCACGGCGGCATGACCCGTAAGGAAATTTGAGGCCCCGGCCCAACCGGAACACCACCATGGAAATCCAAGCTCTCACCCGCAACGCGCACATGTCGCCCAAGAAGGTCCGCGAAGTCGCGCGCCTCATCCAGGGCCGCAGCGTCACCGCCGCGATCGACTTTCTCACGCTCATCCCGCGCAAGTCGTCCCGCCTGCTCGTCAAGACGCTCAAAAGCGCCGTGGCCAACGCCGAGAACAACAACAGCCTTTCGGCCGACCAGCTCGTCGTCCATCGCGCCCTCGTCGAGAACGGCCCGGTGCTCAAGCGCTTCAAGGCCGGCGCGCGCGGCTCGGCCAAACCCCGCGTCAAGCGCATGTCACATCTGCGCATCATCCTTTCCGACGGTAAATCCAACTAATTTCTCACCATGGGACAAAAGACCAACCCCACAGGCTTCCGCCTCGCCGTCCGCCGCAACTGGCAGTCACGCTGGTTCGCGCGCAAGAAGGATTTCGCCAAGCTCCTCCATGAGGACCAGGTCATCCGCAGCACGCTGATGGAAAAACTCAAGCAGGCCTCGGTGCCGCGCATCTTCATTGAGCGCGCCGGCAACCGCGTCCGCGTGAAGATCTTCACCGCCCGCCCCGGCATTGTCATCGGCAAGAAAGGGCAGGAAGTGGAGAACATGAAGGCCCAGCTCGTCAAGCTGACCGGCAAGGATGTGCTCCTCGATATTCAGGAAGTAAAGAAGCCGGAGATCGAGGCCCAGCTCGTGGCCGAAAACGTCGCCCTCCAGCTTGAGCGCCGCATCGCCTTCCGCCGCGCCATCAAGAAGTCCATCCAGATCGCGATGTCGCTCGGCATCGATGGCATCAAGATCCAATGCTCCGGCCGCCTCGGTGGCGCGGACATCGCCCGCCGCGAATGGCAGCGCCAGGGCCGCATTCCGCTGCACACCCTGCGCGAGAACATCGATTACGGCTTTGCCGAGGCCCTGAC
>JANMVS010000198.1:0-16915 GCA_031392885.1 Verrucomicrobiota bacterium | reverse complement strand
CGAAAATCCGCGGGACCATGGTGCCGGCGGATCTTTTCGACCGCGTCCAGGCGCTGGTTGCCGAATACCGCGCCACCCGCCTGGCGGCCACCCCGTGACCATGAACCCGGCGATCCCAACGGGGGGCGGGCGGGCCGGAGCAACCTGCCTCTGCAACGAGTGCATGATTCCCGCTCCGTCCCCCACTGCCGCTCACCCCAAGCTAAAGGCCGACGGGACCGGACCGCGACTTCCTTGGTGGCATACCGGGGAAAATCTCGCACTCACGTTCCTGCTCTCCGCGATGATCGCGCTGCCGCTGCTGGAGATCGCCTTGCGTCAATTTTCCACCGGGATCCCGAGCGCTCCCGATTTTCTCCGTCATCTCACCCTGCTCGTTGGCATGGCCGGCGGTGCCATCGCCGCCCGCGAGGGCCGGCTGCTGGCGCTCGCGGCGGCACCCGCCCGGTGGCAGGGGCGCAGCCGGTGGAGGGCGCAATGCTTCGCCGCCGCCGCCACCGCCGCCGTCAGCGCGCTCCTGTGCGCCGCCAGTCTTCAATTCGCAATGGAGGAACGGAGCAGCGGCAGCCAGCTCGCCTACGGCATTCCTCTTTGGATTGTGCAGCTCGCGATGCCGGCCGGCTTCGCCGCCATCGCGCTCCGAGCCGTGTGGCGTACGGCCGGAACGGCCCCGCAGCGCGCGCTCGTATTCGCGCTGGCGGTTGCCCTGGGCATCGCCGGCGCGCAGGTGCCGGCGGGTTTCGCGCTC
The DNA here is from genome assembly GCA_031392885.1 of Verrucomicrobiota bacterium. Classification (GTDB taxonomy): domain Bacteria; phylum Verrucomicrobiota; class Verrucomicrobiia; order Opitutales; family Opitutaceae; genus Lacunisphaera. The sequence continues at coordinate 16,167 of JANMVS010000198.1, read as the reverse complement.
GCCGGCTTGCTGATCGCGACGGCGCTGGGCGCGCCGATCTTCGCGACCCTGGGCGGCGCGGCGCTCATTCTCTTTCACCGCCACGGCGTGCCAATCACGGCGGTGGCGATCGAGCATTATGGGCTTGTCACCAATCCCGCGTTGCCGGCGATCCCGCTCTTCACCCTCGCGGGGTATTTCATGGCGGAGGGCGGCTCGTCCCGGCGGCTCGTCCGGCTTTTCCTCGCACTGAGCGGCTGGCTGCGCGGTGGGCCCGCCATCGCCACGGCGCTCATCTGCGCATTCTTCACCGCGTTCACCGGCGGCTCGGGCGTGACCATCCTCGCGCTGGGCGGGTTGCTGATGCCGGTTCTGCTCGCCGCGCGTTTCTCCGACAAGAATGCGCTCGGGCTGCTCACCGGCGCCGGCTCGCTCGGCATCCTGCTGCCGCCCTCCCTGCCAGTCATGCTCTACGCGATCATCGCCAAGGTAGACATCAACACGATGTTTCTCGGCGGCCTCGTGCCGGGATTGCTGCTGATCGTGCTCACCGCCGCGTGGGGTATCTGGGCCGGACGCCGCGCGACTCCCGTCGCGGCACGCTTCGACGGGCCAGAAGCGCGCCGGGCGATCTGGGCGGCCAAGTGGGAGCTGCTGCTGCCCATCGTCTCGCTCGCCACGTTGTTTTCCGGCTGGGCGACGCCGGTCGAGGCGGCGGCGGTCACGGCGGCCTACGCCTTCATCGTCGCGGTGTTCATCCATCGCGATCTGCACCTGAGCCGCGATTGCCCGCGGGTGATGACCGAGGCGGGTCTGCTGGTGGGTGGCATCCTGCTCATTCTCAGCGTGGCGCTTGGGCTTACTAATTTCCTGATCGACGCCCAGATTCCCAACGCGCTCGCGGACTGGGCCGAAGCGCATGTGCAATCCCGCTGGCTGTTCCTGCTCGGGCTGAACGTCGGGCTGATCATCGTTGGCAGCGTGGTGGAGATTTTCGCGGCGATCATGATCGTCGCGCCGTTGCTGGTGCCGATCGGGCTCCGTCTGGGGATCGATCCCGTTCATCTGGGGATCATTTTCCTCGCCAACATGGAACTCGGCTTTCTCGCCCCACCGTTCGGACTGAACCTGCTGCTCGCGTCCTCCCGCCTGAAGCGGCCCGTGGGCGAAGTGGCCCGCGCCACCTTGCCGTTGCTTATGGTGATGTTTCTGGGAGTATTGCTCATCACCTACGCGCCGGCCCTGACCACTGCGCTCCCGCGTTTTTTCCACCCATGAAGGCCGCGCACGTGTTCATTCCAGGCCGTGGTGATGCTCCCTCCGCAGTCCACCGCATCACCAATACTTCTGATTCCGTGATCAAACAACTGCCCAACTTCCTCAGTCTGGTCCGCCTCGTGGGTATGCCCCCGTTGCTGGTCGCGGCGATGGCGGCGGGCTCGCGTTCCTGGTTTTTCGGATTTCTTTGCGTCGCCTGGCTGACCGACGCTTTGGACGGATTCCTCGCCCGCCGGCTCCACGCCGAGTCGGAGCGGGGAAGGATGCTCGACAGTGGGGCCGACTACGTGACCACGGCCCTGTGCATCACGGGCCTGTGCTGGCTGTGGCCGGAAGTGGTTCGGCGCGAATGGCCGTGGCTTGTTTTGGGCGCGGCGGGGTTTTTTGGCATCGTGATCTACGGACTGGTGCGCTGCGGCCGGCCACCCGGCTATCACACCTGGCTCGCCAAGGCCCTCGCGGTCGCCCTGCCCTTTGCTCTCGCGTCTCTCTTGTCCGGTTGGTCGTCAATTCCCTTTCATTGCGTCATGGGCTTGCAGGTTCTGGGTGTGGCGGAAGAACTGACGATTTCCCTGCTGCTCCCGGGGTTCTCCGGTGAAATGCCCACCGCCTGGCACGCCTGGCGGCGACACGAAGCCGGAACGACCGCGCAAACTTTACCGCGATAAGCCAACCCAACCTCGACCCAAATTCCGATTCCATGCGCGCCACCCAACTCATCTTCCAGCTCTGCATGAGCGTGGTTCTAAGCTTTGGAGTGTATCAGTTCTATTTCTGGTGCCAGCGCAACCCCCGGACCCAGCCGCGGCAGTTGCGTCTGCCGATCGACGACGCCATTCCGTTCGTCCCGCGGTGGGTGTGGATCTACAGTTGTCTCTATTATCCGGTGCACGTCTGCATCAACTTCGTCACCGAGTCGCCGCGGCATTTTCTTCATCTGGCGATGAGCTATATCGTGCTGCTCTTATTCCAAATGGCGTTCTTCGTGATCTTCCCGGTCGCCACCCCGGCCGAGTGGCGGGCGCGCAACTCCGGCCGGGGCCGCTCGGAGCGTTTTCTCGCGTTCGGGCAAACCTTCGCCGCGCCTTCCAACAGTTTTCCCAGCATGCATACGTCGGTGGCAATGCTGACGGCCCTGCATCTCGTGCCGCAGCTCGGTGGCTGGGCCTATTCTTTCCCCGCCCTGATCGCACTGAGCTGTCTGTTCACGAAACCGCACTCCCTCCTCGACCTTCCCGCCGGCGCGGCCCTAGGTTGGCTCGTCTTTCAGCTCTTCCGCCTGTCCTGCTGAACGCGCCAACCACCAGACGATTGAACTTCGCGCTATACCATGGTGCTGGCGACCGCCCAATACTCACCGCCTCCGAGCGCGCTGCCCCAATGACCATCCCCATCGCTCAGATCCTGTTATGAAATCCCCCTGGCTGAAACGTGCGCTCCCGTGGGCGATTTATGATTGGGCGAATTCCACTTTCGCCACGACAGTGATGGCGGCGTTCGTGCCGATCTTTAACAAAGATTTCTGGAGCGGGGGCGCGCCGGATACCGTCAGCACCTTTCGCCTTGGTGCCGCCAGCTCGATCGCCGCCGTCATCGTGGCACTGCTCGCGCCGATCCTCGGAGCAATCGCCGACCGCAGCGGGGCCAAGAAACGCTTCCTCGCCTGCTTCGCCGGACTCGGCGCGGTGGCCACCGCTGGCCTCGCCTTCGCGGGCCCTGGGCAATGGGCCCTCGCGCTCACGTTCTATGTTTTCGCGTGGATCGGTTTTGCCGGAGCCAATAGCTTCTATGACTCGCTCCTCGTGAGCGTGTCCGACGAGGACCAGTTTGATCTGGTGTCGGCGCTCGGCTATTCGCTGGGGTACATCGGAGGCGGGCTGCTCCTCACGCTGAACGTGGCCATGACACTCCACCCTGCGTCGTTTGGTCTCGCCGATTCCAGCCAGGCTGTCCGCGTGGGATTCGTCTTGGTCGCCGTGTGGTGGGCGGTGTTTTCGCTGCCGTTGTTGCTGAAGGTGCCCGAGGCGCGGACGGCGCAGACCGTGAGCGGCGTCGGCGCCGCGGTGCGCGCGGGTTTCACGCAGTTGGTCGGCACGTTTCACGAAATCCGCCGCCTGCGCGTTGTCTTTCTGTTTCTCCTGGCCTACTGGCTCTACATCGACGGCGTCGACACGGTGATCCAAATGGCGGTCGACTACGGACGTTCACTGAAACTGGAAACCGGCGATCTCATCCGCGCTCTGCTCATCACGCAGTTCGTCGGCTTTCCGGCCGCACTTGTGTTTGGCAAGCTCGGCCAACGCTTCGGGGCGAAATCGGGTATCCTGCTTGGACTGGTGGTGTACGCCGGGGTTTGCGTGCTAAGCTACCGGATGACCACCGTGCGCGAATTCTACGCTCTCGCGCTGGTGATCGGGCTCGTGCAGGGGGGCGTGCAATCGCTCAGCCGCTCCTTCTTTGCGCGCCTCGTCCCGGCCGGCAAGGCCGCGGAATTTTTTGGTTTCTACAACATGTTGGGCAAGTTCGCCGCCATCCTCGGTCCCGCCATCGTCGCGGCCGTCGCGCTGGGCACCGGCAACTCCCGCTTGGGCATCCTCGCCATCCTCCCGCTCTTTATCATCGGCGGAGTGCTGCTGCTGAAAGTGAAACCCGCGACCGCCTCCTCCTGATCCGATCCCCCCCCATCATGCGCCGACTCATCCGCCTGCTCGTCCGGCTGCTCTTTCGGTTCGACGCCTACAATGAGGCGGTGCTGACCGCGCCCGGGCCGGTGTTGCTCGTGCCCAACCATGTGTCGTGGCTCGACTGGCTGTTCCTCGCCGCGGTGCTCGACGACGATTGGAAGTTCGTCACGTCGAGCACGACGGCCACCGTCAGCCACGTCCACACGTTCTTGATGGTGAACAAACGCACCTTTCCGGTGGACACCAATTCGCCCTACGCGGTGCGCGACATGGCCGAGCATCTGGAAAAAGGCGGTCGGCTCGTGTTGTTTGCCGAGGGGCGGATCACCCTCAGCGGAAGCCTGATGAAGGTTTACGACGGCACCGGTTTCCTCATCCGCAAAACCAACGCGAAAGTCATCACCTGCTATCTGTGCGGCGCAAGCCGGCTGCCCTGGGTGCGGCACAAGGGCTGGTACCGGTGGTTCCCGCGCGTCACCGCACATTTCAGCCCGTTGCTGACCGCACCTGTCTTTGGACATGTTTCCCATACCGTGGCCCGCCAGAAGCTCGCCACCTGGCTGCGCGACCGGATGACGCTGCAGCAATTCGAGGTCGAAATGGAACACGGCCCGCGCAACGTCCTCGCCGCCGTCGCCGAAACCGCCGCCAATATTCCCGGTCGCACCGCGCTGGAGGATGTCACCTTCAAGGAGCTGACGTATCGCCGGCTGATGGTTGGGGCCGACGTGCTCGCGGACGAATGGCGGAAGCGGCTCGGTTCGGTCGCCGGCGAACACATCGGCGTGTTGCTGCCAAACGTGAACAGCCAGCCCGTCACCTTGCTCAGCCTGTGGGCCGCGCAGAAAATCCCGGCGATGCTGAATTTTTCCACCGGCATCCCGATCATGCTGCTGTGCGCCCAGCTCGCGGGCCTGAAACATATCATCACCTCGCGACGGTTTCTCGAGAAGGCCCGGCTCAACCTCGCCCCGCTCGAAGCGGCGGGCATCAAGCTCATCTACCTCGAAGAAGTGAGCCCGGAAATCTCCGGCTTCGCGAAATTCACGGCCCTGCTCCGGCACACGTTAGCGACGGGCATCGGCTTGCGTGACGTCCCGTTGCGACCGGAACAAACCGCCGTGATTCTTTTCACGAGCGGCTCGGAAGGCGTGCCCAAGGGCGTGGAACTCACCCACTATAACCTGCTCGCCAATGTCCGGCAGGCCACCGCCGTCATCGACTTGACGGATGACGACCGGTTTTTCAACGCGCTGCCGATGTTCCATAGCTTCGGCCTGCTGGGCGGCACGCTCTTCCCGCTCGTGCGCGGCTGCTATACTTTTCTCTATCCGTCGCCGCTGCACTACCGCGTGGTGCCCACGCTGGTTTATGACCGGGCCTGCACCGTGCTGCTCGGCACGAATACTTTCCTCAACGGCTACGCCCGCAAGGCCCACGCCTACGACTTCAACTCCCTGCGCTACCTCATCGCCGGGGCGGAGAAAGTGCAGACCGCCACGCTCGACACCTGGGCGCGCAAGTTTGGCGTGCGGATCCTCGAGGGTTATGGCGCGACCGAATGCAGCCCGATGATCAGCCTCAACACGCGGATGGAACCCTGCATCGGCTCCGCGGGCCGGCTCGTGCCCGGCCTCGAACACCGGCTGGAATCGGTCGAGGGCGTCGCGGAAGGCGGCCGGCTCTTTGTCCGCGGCCCGAACGTCATGAAGGGTTACCTCAATCCCGAGGCGAACGCGACCTTCCGCGCCCTCGCCGGCTGGTATGATACCGGCGACATTGTGCACGTGGACGGCGACGGCTTCCTCCACATTCGCGGCCGCTTGAAACGCTTTGCCAAGGTCAGCGGCGAGATGGTCAGTCTGACCGCGGTTGAGGACGCACTGGCCGGGGCGTTCCCGCAGTTCGGCCTGCGCTGCGCCGTGGCGGTGATCGCCCGGCCCGACGAGGACAAGGGCGAAAAACTCATCGCCGTCACCAACGAGGCCAAGCTGCAGCTCGCCGACCTCCGTGCTGCCGTCCGCGCCAAGGGTCTGAGCAATCTCTGCGCCCCGCGGGAAATCAAGGTGGTTAGCAGCATTCCGAAACTCGGCACCGGCAAGACGAACCACCGTGAGCTGGAAAATCTCATCGCCCAAATGTAAGAGCCTGCCTGCAGGCGATCTTTAACGCACGCCAACGAGGCAATCCTCGAATCGCCTGCAAGCAGGCTCCTACAAAACAATCCCAACCATGAACCGAACCCTACTATCGGACACCCCGGCCTTGGCCCGCCGGTTCACCGGCGCCACACATCCGGTCCCCAGCTTCCCCGTCCGCGCGCCCGAAGCTTCGTTCGTGCTGAACCTGGCCAATGACGAGGACCGCGAGCAAATCTTCCGCTTGCGCCACGAGATCTACGCACGCGAGCTGGGCCAACACTCCACCAATCAGGCCGGGACGCTGCGGGACCAGCTTGACGCGGTAAATATCTACCTCACGGCCCGGTGCGGCGGCGAAATCGCCGGCTTCGTCAGTATCACCCCGCCGGGCGCGCCATCATTTTCCGTGGACAAGTACTTCCCCCGCGCCGCCCTGCCCTTCGCCTTCGACGACAAGCTCTACGAAGTGCGCTTGCTGACGGTGTTGCAGCCCCACCGCGGCCGCGAACTGGCCACGTTGTTGATGTACGCCACCTACCGCTGGGTGGAGGCCCACGGCGGCACGCGCATCATCGGGATCGGGCGACGGGAAGTGATGAATCTCTACCAGCGCGTCGGTCTGCAGCCGCTCGGTCTCTCCACCCAGGCGGGGGCCGTCACCTTTGACCTCGTGCAGGGCACCATCACCGGACTGCGCCTGCGCTGCGCGGATTTCGCGCCGGTGCTGGCGCGGTTGGAAGCGCGTACCGCCTGGCGCCTGTCATTCCCCTTCCGCCCGCCCGCGCCGTGTTTTCACGGCGGCGAATTTTTTACCGCCCTCGGCGCATCTTTCGACCGGCTTGAGCGCCGCCACGATATCATCAACGCGGACGTGCTCGATGCTTGGTTTCCCCCCGCCCCGGGCGTCACGGACACCTTGTCGGCCCACCTGCCGTGGCTGCTCCGGACTTCACCGCCGACGGATTGCGGGGGCTTGATTGAAACGATTGCCGCCGCCCGCGGCGTCTCCCCGGAAAACATCCTGCCCGGCGCCGGTTCGTCCGACCTGATTTTCCGCGCCTTCCGGCACTGGCTGACCGCGGACTCCCGCGCGCTGCTCTTGGATCCCACCTACGGCGAATACGCGCATGTCCTCGAAAAAGTCATCGGTTGCGCGGTGGATCGCTTTGCGCTCGACCGGGCGGACAACTACGAAGTCAACCTGGACCGGCTGGAAGCCGCGCTCGCCACGGGCTATGATCTGGTCGTGTTGGTCAATCCCAACAGTCCGACCGGCCGACATGTGCCGCGCGGGAACTTGGAGCGGGTGTTGCGGAACGCGCCGCCGCACACCCGCGTTTGGGTGGATGAAACCTATGTCGAATACGCCACCGACTCTGCCGCGAGAGCGGCCGCGTCCGTGCCCGGCGAAGCCGGGGCGAAGCCGGGGCGTACAAATTTTCCCGCATCTGAATCGATTGAAAAATTTGCCGCCACGTCGGAAAATGTGCTCGTCTGCAAATCCATGTCGAAGGTCTATGCGCTCAGCGGCGCTCGCGCCGCTTATCTTTGCGCCGGTCCGCACCAGCTCGAAGCCTTGCGCGCCATCACTCCGCCGTGGGTGATCGGCCTGCCCGCCCAGGTCGCCGCCGTGCGGGCGCTGCAAGATCCGGCTTACTACACCGCCCGGTATCAGGAGACTGCCATCCAACGCGAGCAGCTCGCGACCGGGCTGCGGGCCCTGCACTGGGAGGTATTGCCCGGCATCGCCAACTTCCTGCTCTGCCATTTGCCGGACGCCAGCCTCACTGCTGCTACGCTCGTCAGCCGATGCCGCCTGCGGGGATTATTTTTGCGCGACGCGGCCCGGCTGGGCGACCGACTTGGGTCGCAGACGGTGCGCGTGGCGGTCAAGGACGCCGCGACCAACCGGCGGATGCTCGCGATCCTCCACGAGGCTTGTCGCTAGCCCGGATATCCCGGGCAGCCGTGAATGCGGAAAAAGATTTGGCCCAGGGTGTGGTATCGGTTGCGAGCAGAGTGTGAAATATCCGGGCTAGCATCGGGGCATAAAGCCCCTCCTACAGCTCAGATTTTTGCGCTGTTTCCTAGGAGTTGTAGGGCGGGCTTTCATGTCCTCACAAGCCTTGGCGAAGGAGGAACGCCCGATGCCTCGCAGCTTGTGTCGGGGATAAACCCCGACCTACCGCCGAACCCTCTGGTTTGCTGGATTGCACCGGCCAGGGGTCATTTAACGGCAGGAGGCCGGCTGAGGCCCGCCGGAGTCACTCCAGCCAGTTTGTAATACAATGCGTTACAAACCGGCTGGAGCCTTAAAAGTGATTCGCTGCGCCGGCTGTCCCGGCTCAGCTTTGGTTTCATGCCTGATGCGCGGTTGATCCTCGGAGTGCGCGTGGCCGGCGGGTTTCAATTCGTCACCCTCGTGCTCGCGTGCTTCACGCCCATCCCGCCGGACGGGGAGGAGAACCTGGCCAAGCTGCCGCCGCGGCACCGCCGTTTTCCCGTCGCCCAGAATATCGCCATCGGCGCAACCATCGCCGTGCCCGGACTGCTCTCGCTGGGTTGCGCGCCGGAGTTGGCCGGCGGCACACCGCTCGCCCTGCGGGTCGGTTCGAATTTTTAACCGCCCGTCTTTCTCGACTAGCCTTCTGGGTGTTCCGTGTATTCCGTGGTTAATCTCACCCTCATGAAATTCCCCCGTCTAATCCTTGCTCTTGCCGCCACCGCCTCGTCGCTGCTGGCCGCCGATCCGGCCTTTGAACTCTGGGCCGACACCCTCGCCGCTGACACCATGCGCACGAACCCGAATGCCGCGACCAACACCCAGTATTTTACCGGCGCCGACCAGGATGACCTCGACCGCAAACTCACCCCCCTCACCCGGGAATACCGGGCCACGCGAGTAGTCGCCGCAAAAAACGCCCTGGCAGAACTGGCCAAGTTCGACCGCACCAAGCTCGACGCCACGCAACGCGTCTCCGCCGCTGTCATTGAATGGTCGCTCAGGAGTGTGGTGGCGGCCGAGCCGTTCGCCGATTTCAATTTTGTCTTCAGCCAGTTCGGCGGCCTGCAGGTCAGCCTCGTCAACTTCCTCAGCCAAACCCACCCCATCCGCAACCGCCGCGATATTGAGAACTACCTGGCGCGCCTTGACCTCGTCGCCGCGCAGGTGGACGAAGGCATCGCGCAGGCCGCGGACGCCGCCACGCGCGGTTTCCTGATGCCGGATTTCATCACGAAGTCCGCCTTGGGCCAGTTTGACCGTTTCCTCAGCGACGCGCCGGCGAAGAACGTCCTGGTCGCCTCGCTCGCCGAGCGCGCGGCCAAATTGAAAGAGGTGTCCGCGGAAGAGCGCGCCGCGTTTGTCGCCGCCGCGGAAAAAATCGTGGGCGGACAGATCATCCCCGCCTTCCGTCGCGCCCAGACCCTGCTGCTGACGCAGTTGCCGCTCACCAAAAGCGACGCCGGCTTCTGGCGCCTGCCGGGCGGGGACCAGGCGTACGCCAATGCCCTGCGCCGTTTCACCACCACGGACATGACGCCCGACGAAGTCCACGCGCTGGGCCTGCGGGAAGTCGCCCGCATTGAGCCGGTCATGGATGGCCTGCTCAAGCAACTCGGTTACCAGGGCGGCCGCATCAAGGACCGCATGGCCAGGCTCGAGGCGGACCGGCAGCCCCCCGCCGAGCCTGATCCGCGCCCGGCCCTGCTCAAACGCTACGACGAGATCCTGGCCGACGCCCTCAAGCGCTCGGAATCAGTGTTCGATCTCCGCCCAAAGGCACCGTGCGTCGTAAAGCGCGAACCGCCCTTCACCGAGAAAACCGCCGCCGCCCATTACACCCCTCCGGCCAAGGACGGCTCGCGGCCCGGCGTGTTCTGGGCCCCTTTGCCCGGTCCGTTTGAAATGACCGGTATGCGCACGCTCGTCTATCACGAGGCGATTCCCGGCCACCACTTCCAGATCGCGCTCCAGCGCGAGACCGACAGTCTGCCGCGCTACCGGCGCGACGGCATCTACAGCGGCGGCTCCGCCTATAGCGAGGGCTGGGCGCTCTACGCCGAACAGCTCGCGGCCGAGAACAACTGGTATGAGGGCGACATCGTCGGCCGCCTCGGGCAGCTCGACGACGAGCTCTTCCGTGCCCGCCGCCTCGTGGTCGACACCGGCCTGCACGCCAAGCGGTGGACGCGCCAGCAGGCCATCGACTACGGCATCAAGGCCTCGGAGATCGAACGCTACGTCGTGTTCGCCGGCCAGGCGTGCTCCTATAAAGTCGGCCAATTGAAAATCCTCGAACTCCGCGCCCACGCCCAGCAGGCGCTGGGGGCAAAATTTGAGATCAAAAAATTCCACAACCTCGTCCTGCAGACCGGCAATGTCCCGCTCGCCGTGCTGGCGCAGGTGATCGACGACTGGATCGCCGCCACGCGCTGAGCCGATTCGAAGATGATCTCGAGCAGGCGACGCCCCACGACACCCGGCGCATTATCCGAGTGGCCGGCCGCTTTTTCCATCAGGTGAAGCTGGGCCCCGAGTGGACGGATGTGTGTGAATTCACCGGCGAGGAGATGCCGCCCATCGACCGGGACCTGGCCAATTGGTGGACCAGTACCAATCCCGCGTCGAAGTTCCGCCAGAACCTGATGGTCGCCCGCGCCGGCCCCGACGGCACGCGCCGCGCCATTCTCAACCGTGAGTTCATCGTGCGGCGCGGCGCAGAAATCCTCGACCGGCGCGAAATTGCCGCGGCGGACGAATTGCTGCAGATCCTCGCGGAGCATTTCGACCTGCATTTTCCCGCGGGCACGTGCTTCGGCCCGCCGGGGTCGCCGTGGGCCGGGTAACGGCAAGTCGTCTCGACGCGCCGCCACCTGCTCCGGCTCATCCGGAGGATTCGCCCTACCGCGCATGGCCTAATTCGCGAAAGTGGGTGAGTGCGGCCGGGACGAGTGCATAAGCCTCGACTGCAGGACAAACACGGCCGGCCCAGCGGACCGTCCCCACCTCAGTAGCAGGGCAACAAAAAAGGCGCGGGCTTTGCAGCCCGCGCCTGGGAAGGGAAGAACGAGTTCCGCTTAGAACTTCAGGCCCATCTTGGTGTAATAGAACGCCCCATTGAACCCGAACGGCGAAGGAATGGTCAAATAGGGCAGACTCCCGGCGTTGTCGAAGCCGTTAAAAGCCACCCCATTAACAATCTTTGAGCCGACCGCTTTGTCGGGATAGACATCGAAAAGATTGTTGGCCCCCACAGAGAGAGTGATGTTCTTGTTGAAGTGGTAGGTCACGTCGAAGTCGGCGAGCCACTTGGCACCGAATGTCTGGATGATCTGCTTGTTGGCCGTGGTGCCACCGACGGTGCCGGGCACGGCGGGAGCGAACTCCACGTCATAACCCGGAGTAACGGCATCGATCGTCGCTTGCGAGGCACTGGATGAAATCACATGCGAGACCTCACCGTAGCGCACCTCGCGGGCGAGGATGGAGAACTTGCCAAACTCCCAGCCGACCGCGAGATTGATGTTGTCCCGCGGCTGGCCCCTCTGTACGCGGGTAACCTGCTCAAGATCGAAAAGCGGCGTGGTGGTGATGGCCGCCAGCGTAGCGCTCGCCTGTTTGACGCGGTTGACCGTCGCGGTGTTATGGTTGTAGCCACCGGTGAAGGTGAACTTGCCTAGGTCGCTTGTCTTCCAGACATAGCGGCCACTGACGTCGATGCCCTTGGTCGTGGTATCGACCGCGTTGGTGAAGTATCGGCCGCCGCCAATGCCGGTGATACCCTGCGTGGCAAGGAAACCGGTGATATTCGTACCATTGTTGTTGAGGAAATTCGACGAAAGGAGGATGCGGTCATCGATCTTGATGTTGTAGTAGTCGACGGTGGCGGAGAAGCCGGACTTCTTCGGATTCCAGGTAAAGCCGGCCCCATAGCTGGTTGATTTCTCGGGCGCCAGCGGCGTGGCACCGAACGCTTTCGCTGCAGCTTGGTTCACCGGGAAAGTGACGACATCAAACGGAATGCCGCCGATGAAATTGGTGGAGGTGGTGCTGAACCACTCCTGCGCCAGGTGCGGGGCGCGGAACCCCGTGCTGGCCGAAGCGCGGATCGCAAACTCCTCCGTAACTTCCACGCGGGTGGCGAGCTTCACGGTGCTGTTGTTGCCAAAGTCGCTATAATCCTCGAAGCGCGCGGCGAGGGACACCAGCCAGCGGTCACTAATGTCCTGCTCGAAGTCGACGTAGACGGACTTGGCGTTGCGGGTGTGGGCACCGGCATCCGAGGGTTTGAACCCGGGGAATACCTGTGCTCCCGCAGCTGCGAGCGCCCCGTTGTTGGGTCCGCCGATGATGGTGATACCGCCGTTGCGGTAGGAGTCCGGTTCGCCGGCCCCGATCGTATATTTCTCGGAGCGGAACTCGACACCCGTCGCAAACTTGAGCGGCGTGGGCATGCCGGCATTGAACGACGTGGTGAGGTCAAGATTTGTGGTCCACTGGCCGAACTTCAACTGGCCGTCGTAGAAGGCGGTCGGGCTGGCGTTGCCCAGCGAAACGTTGACGGAATTCGACGTCCGATAGTCGAGCTTGTTGATGCCATAGGTCGTGCTGAGGTCATAGTTCCAATTGGAGGATTTGCCCTTGATGCCGCCGCCGAAGGAAAGGTCCTCCACGACCGAGTCGATGAAGGGCAAAAATCCGTTCGGCCAGATCGACCGGACGGTGCGGTCATCGCCGGGCCGGCGGAAGAAGCCGGCGCCATTCGCGTGGCGGATGCTGTTGCCGCCGTAGAAGTACAGGTCCATGTCGCTCGAAAGCGGATAGTCGCCATTGAGCCAGAGGCCTTTGTCCTTGGTCATGGGATCACCGAAGCGATGGTTGATGCGTTTGACCGCCGGCTCGCGGGGATCAAGGATGCTGCTGATCGGACTGAGCCCCGTGCCCGAACCGTAGTTGCCGGAGAGGGTGGTCAGCGCCCCGGTTGTGGCGTTGGTCCCGAAGTATTGCTGGCGGGTGTCCGCCAGGCTGCGATTGGTCGGCATGTGGTCGCGAATGTAGACATCGGCGAAGAGCGTGCCCTTGTCGCCCAGCTTGGTGCCGGCGAAGGCATCGAACTTCCAGTCGGTGCCGTCACCCTTCTTGTTCTGGCCGTAACTCATGGTATAGCCCCAGCCGGCATCCTTGCGGAGGATGACGTTGATGACGCCCGCGATGGCATCGGAGCCGTATTGCGCCGAGGCGCCGTCGCGGAGAACCTCGATGCGCTCGATCATCGCCGCCGGAATGGCGTTGAAGTCGGTCGACACGGAGCCGCGGCCGATGGTGCCGTTGAGGTTGACGAGCGCGCTGGTGTGCCGGCGCTTGCCGTTGATGAGCACCAGCGTCTGGTCGGGCGCGAGGCCGCGCAGGGTGGCGGGGCGGATGTGGTCCGTACCGTCCGTCAGCGAGGGACGCGGGAAGTTGAACGAGGGAATATTCGCCTGAAGCATCGAGCCGGTCTCATTGTAACCGCCCTGCTTCAGCTCCATCCCGCTGATCACGTCGATCGGGACGGGGGACTGGGTAACGGTGCGGTCATTGAACCGGGAGCCGGTGGTGACGAACTTGGCGAGTTCGACGGTTTCCTCTTTCTTCGCCGGCGCGGCGGCCGCGGTCTGGCCGAAAAAGGAGGTGGTGACGGCAGTGGTGACAAAGGCGAAGAGCGCAACAGTGCGCATCCGCCGCAGGCACGCCGGAGGCGTGGCCTGAGAGACAGGATTCTCGAAGTTCATACGTGGTAGGTTGTTGGTCGCCCCGTCTGACAACAGACGGGCAAGGTGGGGGGACCGTAGTCAAAAGCAGCCAAGGGACAAGAGGTAATCCGGCGTACCGCTCGGGCGGGATTTGCGACTTGTGGCGCCGCGGCGGCGGCGAAAGCATGGCCCCCATGCAGATCACCCTCCGCTTGGTTGCCTCTCTGTTGTGTCTGGTCATGGCCGCTCCCCTGCCCCTCGCCGCCCAACGCATCGCGGTCGAGGCCCAACATGGCCTCGTGGTCTCCTGCAACAACTATGCCTCCGACGCCGGGCTCGAAATCCTCCGGAGAGGCGGCAACGCCGTCGACGCCGCCGTCGCCACCGGCCTCGCGCTCACGGTGACCTTCCCCTTCGCCGGCAACATCGGCGGCGGTGGGTTCATGCTGATCCACCTCGCCGACGGGCGCGACCTGGTCATCGATTACCGCGAGACCGCGCCGGCGGCGGCGACCAAGAACATGTACGTTGGCGCCGACGGCAAACTCGTGTCGGGCGAGGGCTCCTCCACCGTTGGCTGGAAGGCCAGCGGCATCCCCGGCTCCGTCGCCGGCTTCGCGCTCGCCCATAAGAAATACGGCTCGGGTAAGGTCACCTGGGCTGATGTGGTCGAGCCCGCCCGCCGGCTCGCCGCCGAGGGCCATGTCGTTTCGCAGTGGACTGCGGCCAGCCTGAAACAATGGAGCAAACTCCTCAGCCCGTTTGCCGAGTCGAAAAAAATCTTCCTGAAGGACGGCGCCTTCCTCGCCACCGGAGAAAAATGGGTGCAGGCCGACCTCGGCGAGACCTTCGCCCGTCTCCAGAAAAACGGCCCGCGCGAATTCTACGAGGGCGAGACCGCCCACCGCATCGCCAAAGCGATGACGAAGTACGGCGGCAACATCACCCTCGCCGACCTCAAGGCCTACCAAGTGGCCGAGCGCACGCCGATCCGCGGCGCTTACCGCGGCTACGAGATCGTCACCATGCCCCCGCCGAGCTCGGGCGGCATCGCCCTGCTCCAGATGTTTGGCATGCTCGAGCCTTTCGATGTGGCAGCCATGGGTTCCAACTCCTCCGCCAAATACCACCTGTTTGCCGAGGTGATGAAACGCGCATTCCGTGACCGTGCTGAATACCTCGGCGACCCCGGCTTCATCAAGATCCCCGTCGCGCAGCTCCTCGACCCCGCCTACCTCAAGGGCCGCATGGCCGATTTCTCGCCCGAACACGCCACCCCCGCCGCGGCCATCCAGCCGGGCCTCGGGAAGTTTGTCGCGGCGGCCGCGCCCGAGTCGACCGAGACCACGCACTTCTCCGTCGTCGACGCCGCCGGCAACGCCGTCGCCAACACCTACACGCTCAACGGCGCCTACGGCTCCGGCGTCACCATCCCCGGCACCGGCATTTTGATGAATAACGAAATGGACGACTTCACCTCGCTGGTCGGCGTGCCCAATGCCTACGGTCTGATCCAGGGCGAAGCCAACGCCATCGTCCCCGGCAAACGGCCGCTTTCCTCGATGACGCCCACCTTTGTCCTGAAGGATAAAAAGATCGCGCTCGTCACCGGCTCGCCCGGCGGCCCGACGATCATCAACACCGTTTTCCAAATCATCAGCAACTTCATCGATTTCAGCATGCCGGTGCAGCAGGCGGTCGAGGCGCCGCGCATCAACAACCAGTGGATGCCCGATGTGATCACCTTTGAGCGCTACGGCATCAGCGCCGACACCGCCGTGGCGCTGAAGGCCCGCGGGCAGAATGTGAAGGAACGCACGTCCTACGAAGGCGCCTCGCAGGGCGACGGCGAATCCATCGCGATCGACCTGAAGACAAATCTGCGCCTGGGCGCCCCCGACCCGCGCCGGATGGACGCGAAAGCGGCGGGCTACTGAGCCCGAGGCCGTGAAATGCAGGGCCGCCGCTCGTCGCTTGTTTTCTAATCGGGCAGGCCCGCAGGGACGCGGGCCCTCCATTCCGGCGCACACCTAAAAAACCCAGTTGGACGCAGCGCACACCGAGGCAAGTCAGGAGAACACAGAGTTTTGTGTCGGAAAGAATTTCGGTTCGACCTTCGCCGGTCAGGTGAAAGCCAATTTTCCGGGACCAGCGCCCGAAGTATTTCTCCGTAAACCTCCTTCGGGCTCGGTGTTCTCGGTGAAGAGATCGGTCGGCGGAATTTAGGTTGAAACGCGGAAGGCGCGCCCGTTAGACATTGCTCAGGGCAGGCCTGAGCCTGCCAAATGGGTGGTCAATCCTTCTGCGAAATTAAGCTTCAGAGCGGCGACAGGCCGACCACCAACCCCACC
>JANMVS010000197.1:0-4225 GCA_031392885.1 Verrucomicrobiota bacterium | reverse complement strand
GGCCTCGATCAAGGCGCGCGGCACCGCGGTGACCGTGCCGTGTTTCATGCGCTCCGGCGTGCCCTCGAAGGGAAATTGCATCCGCGCCGTCACGTCTTCCCAGGTCTTCAGGTCGCGGGACCGCATGGCACAGTAATGCTTTTTTATATACGCTTCGAAATACACCAGATACTCGTCGCCGATCTTGACGGCGGTCGGACCCTCGGACCAGAGACCAAGCGGAGTGAACGGGGCGGAGATCGGGCCAAATGGTCCCGGGATTTTTTCGGCTGGTGCGAGGCGTAGATTTTTTGCCGGCACCGGAAATTTGGTCTCGTCCTTGATGATCAGCCACTGCCGGCCATCGGCCCGCAGGAACGTGGCATCGATGCAGCTGAACCCGGGATCATAGAACAACGCCGTCGGCGTGAACGTCTGGAAGTCCTTCGTCGTCGTGCCATAGATCCGGTGGTTCAGCTTATCCTCGGACGCCGCATCCGTCGCCGGGAAACGCCCCGGAATCGTGGTGGCCCAGAAGATGACGAACTCGCCTTTGGCCTCGTCGTAGACGATTTCCGGCGCCCAGCTGTTCCGGGCGGTGGGCTCGTGCGCCATGACGGGAATCTCGCGCTGCCCGGACCAGGTGATGAAGTCCTTGGTCGAGGCGTAGCCGATGCCCCTCTCCCACCAGCCTGAGGTCCAGACCATGTGGTAGGTGCCATCGGGACCGTGCGCCACACACGGATCACGCAGGAGTTTTTCCCTCGAGCCGATCTGCGGCGCGAGGACGCTGCGGCCTTCGCGGAGCGCCTGCCATTGGTAGCCATCTTCCGACCAGGCGAGATGCAGACCATCCTCGCCGTTCTTCGTGAAGTAGGTGAAGAGGTAGGCGGGGTCGGCAGCTCCCCAGGCGACGGCCGTTAGAAACATCACAGTGATCCGTAGAATATTACGCATGTCGAATAGGCGGAGATCGCAAACCCTGAGTGTCATTCTGAACGCAGTGAAGAATCCATCGGCACGACCGCCAGCGTCCATCCTGCTGGATCCTTCGCTGGGCTCAGGATGACGGTTTCGGTAATTTTGAGCAGACTCACGTTAGATGGTTATGTGCGTGCCAAAAGTAGTTGCAGACACACCCTAGTCCCCAAGCGGACGCTGATTGGTGAAGTTGGGACTCGGGGGCACGGCAAACGACTTCAGATCGTCGGGTCGGGCCGGATCGAATTTCCGGAATTCCCGGACGAGTTCGCCGGCCAGCCTGAGCTTCGCCTCGACGATGCCCCGGGCAACGCAACGCGCGAGCTCGTAGCTGCCGTAATTGTTGTGGTGGGTGTTGTCCACCTTGCCCCCGGGGGTCGCAAAGGCCGGCGCGGAGTTGTCCGGGCCGAGCGCTTCGTAGAACTGCTTGCTCATGGCGTTGAGGTCAATGAAGGCCACGTGTTCCGCGGCGGCGGTCTCGCGGGAGGCGCGGGCATAATCGGCCAGCGACGGCACCACTTTCCCGGCAGCATCAAAACCCCGGCGTTCCATCGGCGAGAGGACTACGGGAATTCCGCCGACCCGGCGGACGGCGGCAATGTGCGCCTTCATCTCCTCCTGATAGGTGGTGAACGGCCCACCCCGGCCGCCCGCGATCTGCTTCTGGTCGTTGTGGCCGAACTGCATGAAGAGATAATCGCCCGGCTGCATCACGCTGATGACCTTGTCGAGGCGACGGCGGCCGATCGAGTCACGGTAGGTCTCACCCGATTCGCCGTGGTTGGCCACCGCGACGGTCGGCTTGAAGAAGCGGGTCAGCATCTGCCCCCAGCTGTTGTAGGGCTCGCGCGACTGGTCGCACACCGTCGAGTCGCCCAGCAGGAAAACCACCGGCACCCGAGCCCGCGTGATTTCCAAAGCGACCAGCACCGCGCCGTTGATCTCCAGGGTCAGGCGGTCATCCCAGGCCCAGGCCTCCTGGATGGTTTCGCGCGGGGCCTTGAGGTTCACCTGGCCGGCGGCCACGCCATGCTGCGCCGCGATGCGGGGATTGCGGGTGTTGACGATAAAGGTACGCGCAAGTTTTTCATCTTCCGCCAGCTGGACGGGGCCGACCACCAAGCGACGCAACTCAGCCTTGACCGCCGCGAGCCCACCACCAGGCGCGCCGCGCAGCGTAACCTTCACCCGCCAGTTGCCTTCCGGGAGGTCGGTCGTGAAATAAAATGCGGGCGCACCCCTGACCCCACCGGAAGCGGGCTTCACTCCCATCCCGGGTTCAAAGCCGTAGCCCCGCTCCCGGGTGTAAAAGTCACTGGCGGCGACGAGTTGAATCCCCGCCTTCACCGGCCCGGCCTGAAACTGGAAGCGCCGAGCGGCCGATTCCGCGGCTTCGACCTGAGCGGACAGCCCCAGCAAGCTGGCACCAAGCGCAAGGAGGCGGAATGCTCGCATGGTATGCAAGATGTACGGGCTCAGCCACTGGCCAGGCCGAGGAGGAAAACAAAGAGCCCTACGATCGCAGCGGAGAGCGAGCAGCACGCGACAAAGCCAATCGTGTCGGTCCGGTCCCATTTGCAGAACTCCCAGTTGGAGCGCGGCAGCAATTTCGTGTGGTCGAACCGTGTCGGATTGAGCCGGGTCTCCTCCATCGCCGCGACTTCCAGCTCGGGCGTGTCGCCGACGGGGGTTTTCATCTTGCCGTAGAATAACGCGACCCGCGCCGGGTCGGTCGGCCTGGTCAGCCGGCTGACGATGATCAGCACGGCAAACGGGAACAGGGCGTCAAAGAAGAACTGGAGCGTGAAGCGTTGGGTTGGCGAGAGTGCGACGACATTCATGCCGGCCCGGCCCAGCAGCCAGGCCTCCAGGTTGAAGCGGTTGGTGCGCGTGGCGGCGGCGATATAGGGACTCGTGAGATCGGCCGGATCCCGGTGAACCACTTTGGAAAAATAGACCCCGGTGCCGGGCTTGGTGCTCGGCCGGGCGAGCCCGACGCTCTGGGCAAAAGCGGGTAGCTTGGAGGTGGTCCAGGGAATCACCAAAATGGTGAGCGTGGACAGGATCACGCCCAACCACACGGCCGGGGCGGTGACACGCCGCCACCAGTAGGTGAGCAGCACCGCCGCCCCGAAAGGAATGTTCACCGTGAGCACGACGTTCACGATGTCGTAGAAACTGCCCATCAGGGTCGCCGCCACCGTGCCGAGAATGAGCACGACGACGATGGTGCAGCGCGCGTAGAAGACGCCCTGTTTTTGGGTGATGTCGGGCCAGATCTGGCGGTAGACGTTGCGCACGAAGAGGGAGGAAATGGCGAGCGCCTTGGCCGCCAGCGTGGACATGGTCCCGGCCAGCACCCCGGCGAGCATCAATCCAACCAGGCCGGGTCCGAGCAATTGGTTCGACATCGAGCCCCACACGGTGTCGGGGTCCGCCAGGCCGCCGGCGCCAAACATCGCGACGGCGATCAGGCCGGTGAAGGCCCACAGGATGATCATGAGCCGTTTCAGGTAGGTGCCCGAGACGCCGGAGCGCGCGGCGAACTCATTCTTGGCCGAGCCGCAGATGCCCATGTTGTGACTGAGCCCGCCGTTCTGCACGATGCTCACCAGCAGAATACTGCCGAGGCTCCACACCGTGAACTGCGCCCCGCCTGCGGCACCAAAGAGGTTGAACATTTCCTGCGGCACCTTCGTGGCCAAAGCCGACCAGCCGCCAATCGCATGCAGACCCGTCGGAATGAGCAGCAGCGAAAAGACAATGATCAGGACGCTCTGCAGGCCTTCGTTGACCGCGGCGGCGGCCATGCCGCCGAGCACGATGTAGGTGCCGACAACCACGGTGAAAATCGCATAGAAGGCCAGATCGTTCAGCACGGTAATGTAGCTCTGGAGCTCGCCGCGGGCGTTGCGGTCGCGCAGGGTGTCCAGCCGCAGTTGACCGGCGGCGGCCAGGGGGGCGGCAACGGCCTGCTTCTCCAGCACCTTAAGCTCACGGTAGCCCTCGATCGACATGCGGTCCCCGGCGGTCCACTGCACCTCCTGCTTCACCACCAACGATGACGCGATCTTGTAGGCCGTGACGTTGCCGAAGCCGAGGAACACGCAGGCCACGAGGATCTGGAATGTGGCGTAAAACAGGCTGAGCCCCTTGCTCGCATAGCGGTCCTCAAACAGATCGGCAACCGTGGTCAGGCGAAGTAGTTCAAACGCAGCAGCAGGTCGAGAAGCTTAGCCTTAGCGACCTGTGCTGTTCCTCAATC